>DASYRL010000049.1:0-4445 GCA_036004445.1 bacterium | reverse complement strand
GTGGCCTGGGCCGCGGCGCCCAACTTCGTGTGGGACGCGAGCGGCTGGGAAGGCGTCCTGATGCAGTCCTTCTATCCGCCGCAGGCGAACGCGGACTGGCACAACTCGACCGCGTACGTGCGGCACACGATCAAGCACTATTCCGAGAAGTGGTTCCGCTACCCGTATCCGACGGCGATCAACGTCGGGGGACCGGTCGGCGGCATGGAATACCCGATGATCGTGTTCTGCTCGCGCCAGGCGGGCGCGGAGCGCCGCTCCCTGTTCGGCGTCACCACGCACGAGCTGGGGCACCAGTGGTTCCCGATGATCGTCGGCAGTAACGAGCGTCTGTACGCGTGGCAGGATGAGGGCTTCAATACCTTCATCAACATCTATTCGGGACGCGCCTTCTATGGCGGCGACGCGCCGGGGGGAGGCGCGCGGGGGCAGGCGGATCAGTGGGCCGCCTTTGCGGCCACGGGGCGGGACGTCCCGTCGATGCTTCCCGCCGACCGTATTCCTCGGCCGTCGCTGGGTCAGGCCGGCTACAACAAGCCCGCCACCGGACTGTACCTGCTGCGCCATGAAATCCTGAGCGACAGCTCACGTTTCGACGCCGCATTCCGCGACTACATCCGTCGCTGGGCGTTCAAACATCCCACGCCGGCCGATTTCTTCCGGTCCATGGAAGACGGCCTGGGCGAGGACCTGTCGTGGTTCTGGCGCGGCTGGTTCTACCGTTCCGATGTCGTCGATCTGGCGATCGACTCGGTGACGGTGACGACCGACAGCGCGGGGGCGAAGCAGGCCCGCATCGCGCTGTCGAGTCCCGGCCAATTGCCAATGCCGGTCGATCTCACCCTCACCTACGCCGACAGTTCGAGCGAAACGGTTCGTCTACCGGTCGAGGTGTGGTATCTGGGGAATCACTACGTGGACGTGCGGTCCATCGCGAAGGATCTCGTGAAAGTCGAGATCGATGCGTCACACACGATCCCGGATGTGCGGAGGGAGAATAATGTGTGGATGAAAGGCCCTTAAGGGATTAGGGGTCAGGGGTTAGGGAATGCCCTGACCCCTAACCCCTGACCCCTGACCCCATCATTCTGATTACCGATTCCCCACCACCGCCGGCCCCTTCAAGTACTGATCGATCCAATCCTGCACCACGCCCCACCAGATGCGGCGGTTGCGAGGTTTCAGGATCCAGTGTCCCTCATCAGGGAAATAGAGGAACTTGGAGGGCACGCCGAGCTGCCGCGCGGCGGTCAACGCCTGATAGCCCTCCGACAGGTCGACCCGGTAGTCGAGCTGGGAGTGCACGATCAACATCGGCGTCTTCCAGTTCTTGACGAAATTCAGGGGCGACCACTTCTCGTACATCGGACGACTCGCGTACGGCGTGCCGGCGAATTCCCAGTTCACGAACCACAGCTCCTCGGTCGACCCGGCCATGCTGACCGGATTGAACACGCCGTCGTGAGCGATGAGGCACTTGAACCGGGTCGTGTGGCCGGCGATCCAGTAGGCCATGTAGCCGCCGTAGCTCGCGCCCGCGGCGCACACCCGCGTGCCGTCGACGAAGGGTTGCCGCGTGACCACGTCGAGGCCTTTCATCACGTCTTCGTAGGCCGCGCCGCCCCAGTCCTGCGACACTTCGTCCGTGAACGCCTGGCCGTAGCCGGTGGAGCCGTGGCGGTTCACCGCCGCCACGACGTAGCCGCGCGAAGCGAACAGTTGCAGGTTCCAGCGCGCATGCCAGAGATCCAGCCACTCGGTCTGCGGCCCGCCGTGCAGTAAATAGATGAGGGGGTACTTCTTCGCGGGATCGAATGCCGGCGGCTTCTGCAGCCAGCCGAACACCGAGTCCCCGCGGGCGCCCACGAACCCGAACTCCTCGAGCGGGGAGAGATCGAGCCCGGCGATCGCGGCATCGCTCGTATGGGTCAGTGCTTTGCCCGCCGCCCACACTTCGGCCGGATGCGTGTCGCTCTGATGCAGATAGACGGCCACCTGGCCGTCCGCGCCCAAGTTCGGGTTCGTGTTGACTCCTCCCGACACGACGCTGGACCGATGGAAGCTCGGAATGTCGATTCGATAGAAGTTCTCGCGGCCCCGCTCCTCGACCACAGCGACCACACACTTCGAGTCCGGACACCAGGTAAACGACCCGACCGACAACGCCCAACCCGCCGTCGCCTCGACCGGCGCGCTCTGTGCTCCGCTCCGCGGCATCAACATCAGGCGTTGCCGGTCGGCTTCGAAACCGGGCCGCGCCATCGAGAGGTACGCGAGCCACTTGCCGTCAGGAGAATAGCGCGGTGTGTTCTCCGCGCCCTTCATCGCGGCGGTGACGTTGCGCGGGCCGCTGCCGTCGGCGCCCATCACGTAGATGTCGACGTTGGTGCTGGTCGCGACGACGTCGTCCCCGTGCATGGCGACCGCGATCTCTTTGCTGTCGGGCGCGATGGCGAGGTCGCCGTCTCCGCTCGTGGCGATGGTCGGCACGTCGTGATCGACCGGGGTCAGATCGGTGGCTTTGCCGCTGGCCGCGTCGACGTCGAACACGTGCTGGCGATGGCCGGCCCGGAAGTCGTCCCAATGGCGCCAGAACAGCTCGGTCCAAATGCGGGCGTCGGTGGCATAGTCCCCGTTGCGGCGGTCAATCTCCTGTTCGGCAGGCCATTTCACGTCGACCACGGCGAGCAGGCCGCTCCCGTCCGGCTTCCAGTAGATCTCTCCCACCCCGTCGGGAATACTGGTCAGCTTGCGCGCTTCGCCGCCGGCCGGCGGCAAGAGCCAGATCTGCGGGCCGCCCTGGCGCGAGGAGATGAAAGCGAGCGTGCGCCCATCAAGCGCCCAGCGTGGGGACCGATCCGAGCCGGGCCCCTGTGTCAGCTGCCGGGCAGCACCGGTCCCCGCATTGACCAGCCAGATGCGCGCGATGCCGCGGTTGTCGGCCAGCGAGGGCGTTACCACCGTGTAAGCCACCCATTGCCCGTCCGGCGACAACTGCGGATCGGAGACGATCGGGAGCCCGATATAGTCCTCGAACGTCATGGCCCGTTTCTGCGCGGAAAGGCCGGAAAGAGGAAAGAGGGAAGTGGGAAGGGTCAATGCGAGAACCAATCTGAAATAGCGCATGTCAGTAGTCCGGGTGGGTGATGATGGCTTTGACCAGATCATCGAAGACTCGCGACTCAGGGCTCACGTCACCCGCGTCGTTGGTATGCACGTTCCAGGCACACAGCTCCTGCAATGCCGTCGCTTCTTCATAAGTGAGATGCAGCACATGTCCCGAACCGTCGCCGGCCGGCCGCGCCGCCTCGAGCACCCGTTTCAGCACATCGGGGAGGTGCTTGGCGCCGCGGACCGCTTCGAGCTGCTCGTGGCTGATGGCGAGATCCATGGACTCCCTTGCGAGGGCGGTGGTTGCGCCAAATCTTCCCTCCTCCACCCCGAAACGCCAGGCACGAGATGCGTCGCACCGAGTTCATCGCTACCGGATTCCACGTTCCCCCACGCATCGTGACCAACGACGAGCTGTCCGATCTCATGGACACCTCCGACGAATGGATCATGCAGCGGACCGGGATCCGGGAGCGCCGCTGGGTGGAGCCCGGCACGACGTGCTCGTCGCTCGCCGCGGAAGCCACGCGGCAGACCCTGGCCCGGGCCGGGCTGCAACCGGCGGACCTGGACTGCATCATCTTCGCCACGGCGAGTCCCGATCACTTCTTCCCCGGCAACGGCTGCTTCCTGCAACGGGAGCTCGGGATCACCGACATCCCGGCGCTCGACGTGCGGGACCAGTGTACGGGATTTCTGTATGGGTTGTCGGTCGCCGACGCGTGGATTCGCTGCGGTCAGTACCAACGCGTGCTGCTGGTCGGCGCGGAGATTCAGTCACCCGGCCTCGACGCCACGACGGAGGGCCGCGATACGGCCGTGATTTTCGGGGACGGCGCCGGCGTGGCGATCCTCGGACCCACGGACGATCCCCACCGGGGCGTATTGTCGACCCACCTGTTCAGCGACGGCCGCTCCGCCGAGAAGCTGTGGATGGACGGGCCCGGCCTGTCGCACGTTCCCTGGATCTCGGCCGAGATGCTGGCCGACGGCAAGGCGCGCATCAAAATGGAAGGGCGCGAGGTGTTCAAGAGCGCCACGACCAAGATGCCCGAATCGGTCCATCAGGCGTTGCAGCAAAACGGGCTGACGACGGGCGACATCAAGCTGCTCATTCCGCATCAGGCGAATCTCCGGATCTCGGAGATGGTGCAGAAGCAGCTCGGACTGCGCGACGATCAGGTGTTCAACAACATCCAGAAGTACGGCAATACGACCGCGGCTTCGATCCCGATCGCGCTGCACGAGGCACTCGAGCAGGGTCGCCTGGGACGTGGGGACCTTTTGATGCTGACGGCATTCGGGTCGGGATTTACGTGGGGGAGCGCGGCGAT
>DASYRL010000048.1:0-41099 GCA_036004445.1 bacterium | reverse complement strand
GAACAACGCGGCCCAGCACTCCTTCCTCCGGGTGGATGAGAAGAACCGGCGTATCACGCTCGAGCTGACCATCGACACGCAGCTGTCCCAGGTGATGGAGTATTTCGAGATCTTCCTCAGCCGCATGGTCATGTGCCGCCGCGCCGCCAAATTCCTCGACTGCGAGTTCAAGCTGCAGATCAACGGCGCCAAACTGCTGTAGTCCTGCGTAGAGGATGACATCGTTCTCCCTCCGAAGGTTTCCATAGGATTACCCAGATTTCCATACGTTCGATGATGCTCTCCGCCGTGGGTCTGACGCATGAGACCGCCCCGCTGGCGTTGCGCGAACGCGCCGCCGTCGGCGAGGACGCCTCTGCCGCTGTGCTGGCACAAATCCGGAACGCCGGGCGCATCGCCGAGGCCGTCCTGCTCTCCACATGCAACCGCACCGAGTTCTACACCGTCGCCGCCTCGCCGGATGCGGCCAGCGACGCCTTCGGTGCGTTCGCCGCTGCCCGCGGGATCAGTTCGGATGAGCTGGCCGGAACCGTGATGGCGCTTCACGAGCGCCAGGCGGCGCTGCACGCCGTCCGGGTTGCGTCCGGGCTGGAGTCGATGATCATCGGCGAGCCGCAGATCCTCAGCCAGGTCCGCCGCGCGCATGCTGTGGCCCGGCGGTACGGGCACGCCGGCCCGATCCTGAATCGGCTGATGCAGACGGCGGTTGGTGCCGGGGGCCGCGTGCGCCAGACGACCGGGCTGTCCCGCCACGTCTATTCGGTGCCGCGTGCGGCTGCCGCGCTCAGCGAACGCGCGGTCGGCCCGCTCCACGGCCGCAATGTGGTGATCGTCGGCGCAGGCGAGATTGCCGCGCTCGCCGCGAAGGCCTTCGCCGCCAGGGGGGCCCGCATCGCCGCCGTGTGCAACCGGACTGTGGAGGCAGCCGGGATGCTGGCAAGACAGTACGGGGCGGCCGCGCTGTCGCTGGACGTCCTGCCGGTCGTCCTCCCCGGCGCCGCGGTCGTGGTGGTCGCGGTAGGGGGCGAGGACACGGTTCTGTCGGCTGCCGCCTTCAGCGGCTCCCCAATACCTGCGGAGAAGCACCTGATCATCGACCTCAGCGTCCCGCGCGCCGTCGCCGCAGACGCTGCGGCCGTGCCGGGGGTGCAGCTGCTCGCGCTGGACGATCTCTCCGGCGCGCGAACTGCCGCTCCGTCTCCCGCGGACCTTGCCGCTGCGGCGACGATCGCCGACGCGGCGGCGTCGGCATTCGTGCGCTGGCGGGCCTCGCGCGCGGCGGCTCCCCTCATCGCGGCGCTGACCGGCCGCGCGGCGCGCATTGCCGAGCAGGAAGTCTGGCGCGCCCGCACGCGGCTGGCAGGGCTCGACGAGCGCCAGCGCGATGCCGTGCGCACCGTCGTGCTCGCGGCGATGCGGAAGCTGCTCCACACGCCGCTGGTGCGCCTACGCGAGTCGGCGACCGACGGGACATCGCTGTTGTCGGCGGCGGAAGACCTCTTCGGGCTCATCCCGCATCGGCGTGACGAGGACCCGACATGAGCGCATCGTCCCGGATCCTTGGCGACAGCGCGCGCTTTTTCCCTGGCGGCGTCAACAGTCCGGTCCGGGCATTCCGGGCGGTCGGGGGACCGCCGGTCGTCGCCCGAGAGGGTCACGGCAGCATCGTCATCGATGCAGACGGTCGCCGCTACGTGGATTACGTCGGTTCGTGGGGGGCGCTGATTCTCGGTCACGCGCACCCCGATGTCGTGTCTGCCGTCTCCTCTGCGGCGGCGCGCGGCACCAGCTTCGGCATGCCAACAGCGTCTGAGGCCGATCTGGCACGGCTCATCATTCAGAGCGTTCCGTCGATGGAGCGGATACGCCTCGTGAACTCCGGCACCGAGGCCGCGATGAGCGCGTTGCGGCTGACGCGGGCGTTCACCGGAAGGTCGAAGATCATCAAATTTGCGGGTTGCTATCACGGCCACGCCGATCTCCTGCTGGCGCAGGCCGGCTCCGGTCTGGCGACATTGGGACTGCCGGCCAGCGGAGGCGTCCCGCCATCTGCGGTCGCCGACACGCTCGTGCTTCCCTACAATGATCTATCGAGCGTCGAGACCGCGTTCGCAGAACATGCAGGCGCCATCGCGGCCGTGATTGTCGAACCGGTGGCCGCGAACATGGGAGTCGTCCGGCCGAGGCCGGGGTTCCTCTCGGGACTGCGGGACCTGACGGTCCAAGACGGTGCGCTGCTCGTCTTTGACGAGGTCATCACCGGATTCCGTCTTGGCGCGGGCGGCGCGCAGTCCCGCTACGGCGTGAGGCCGGACCTCACATGCCTGGGCAAGATCATCGGGGGCGGCCTGCCGATTGGGGCGTATGGCGGCCGCGCTGACATCATGGACCTGCTGGCCCCGAACGGCCCCGTCTATCAGGCGGGGACGCTGTCCGGCAACCCCGTGGCCGCCAGCGCAGGGATCGCTACCCTGCAGCGCCTTGCCGATGGGCGGCCCTATGATGCGCTGGAGCAGACGGCGGCCGCGCTGGCCGACGGACTCGCCCATGCCGCAGCGTCGGCCGGTGTACGGGCGCGCGCCGTCCGTGAGGCGTCGATGCTGACCGTCTTCTTTACCGGCACGGAGCCGGCCGACTTCGCAGAGGCCCAGCGGGCCGACACGCGCGCATTCGCGCGGTTCTTCCACGCGATGCTGCGCCGGGGTGTGCTGCTTCCGCCGTCGCAGTTTGAGGCCTGGTTCGTCTCGACGGCGCATTCCGCCGCCGACGTCGAGCACACCGTGACCGTCGCCGCCGCAGCGTTCCGCGAGGCGCAGGCGGCATGAGAACCGAGTTCGTGGTGGGCACGCGCGGGAGCGCGCTGGCCCTGGCGCAGACAGGGACCGTCCTGTCGATCTTGCGGGCCGCGCGCCCCGCCGTCGTGTTCACAGTCACTACGGTGCGCGCCACCGCCGACCGGCTTCCCGACCGCGCGTTGGACCGCCTGCCTGGGATCGGGTTCTTTGTGAAAGAGCTCGAACAAGCACTGCTGGCGGAGAGAATTGATGTCGCCGTGCACAGCATGAAAGATCTACCGACAGAGCACGCGCCGGGGCTGGCCATTGCCGCTGTCCCCGCAAGGGAGGACCCCCGCGACGTTCTGGTGGCACGAGACGGATTTACGCTGGCGACCCTCCCGGCCGGCTCGCGCATCGGCACGAGCAGTCCGCGCCGCGCCGGATTTCTGCTCGCGGCGCGGCCCGACGTGCAGGTGGCCCTCGTGCGCGGCAACGTTGAAACCCGGATCCGCAAGGTGGACGCCGGGGAGCTGGACGCAGTCTGTCTTGCCGCCGCAGGCCTGCTCCGGCTGGGGCAGGCCGCCCGCATCACCGACTGGCTTCCGGTCCATGTCATGGTCCCCGCACCCGGCCAGGGGGGGCTGGGCGTGCAGGTACGCGCGGCGGACGCCGATGCGGCGGCCGTGGTTGGCGCGGCCGACGACGTCCCGACCCGCGCTGCCGTGACGGCGGAGCGGGCGATGCTGAGCAGGCTGGAGGGGGGGTGCCGCCTGCCGGCTGGTGCGCTCGCCCGCGTCGGAAGGAGCCGCGACGTGGAGGACCGCCTGGACGCGCTGGCCGCCGTGGTGTCACCGGATGGACGTCACATCATGCGTTCCCAGCGGTCCGGCGCCGTGCGCGATGCGAACGCGATCGGAGTTGCGCTGGCCGACGACCTGCTCGCCCAAGGGGCCGGACGGCTGGCGGTCGAGCAGGTGCGCAGGGAATGAATCGGGCGCGGCGATTCCTGCTGACGCGACCGGCGGACCAGTGCGCGGCGCTGGCCGACGCGCTGCGCCGCGCCGGGGTCGAGCCCGTCATCGTCCCGGCGATCGCGATTCGGCCGCCGCGGTCATACGCCGCGCTGGACCGAGTTCTGGTCGAGCTCCACCGGTATGATTGGGTGCTGTTCACCAGCGCCAACGCAGTCCGGGCATTGCACGACCGCCTTGTGGCCGCTTCGGTGTTGGGGACAATCCCGACGACGGTGGCCTGGGCCGCGGTCGGGCCGAGTACGGCCGGTGCGTTGGCCGCTCTGGGCATCAGCGCGGTGTGGACGCCGCCCGATGCCCTCGGTCTGCGGGCGGCCGCCGATCTGCCCGCCGCCGGTGGGGCACGGGTGCTCTGGGTGCGAGGGGATCGTGCATCGGCCCCGCTCGCGCAGCGGCTGCGCGAGCGGGGGCTGATCGTCGACGACGTGGTCGCCTACCGCACGGTGGAGGCGCCGAACGAGAGCACCGTCCTGCTTGCGGCCGCGTGGCGGGATGGGCTCGATGGCGTCGTGTTGGCCAGCGCCTCGGCCGCCCGGGGGTTCGCGACCCTTGCCCGCGCCGCGGGGATTGGCTCTCCCGCGCCGGGCTTCGTGGTTGTGGCGATCGGCCCCGTGACCGCGGGCGCAGCGAGAGAGGCGGGATGGCCTGCCCAGTTGGTCGCGCGGCAACATACCAACGCGGGAATTGTGCACATCATCGCTGAGAGGAGCAGACGCGGTGCTGCGAGTGTCTGATCACCTGACAGGTTTGATCGCCAGGCCCCGCCGCTTGCGGCGCACCGCCGCCCTGCGCGCACTGGTTGGTGAAACCACCCTGCGGGCGGAACAGTTTGTGTACCCGATGTTTGTGCGGTCCGGACGACGGATCCGGGAACCACTTTCCTCGCTTCCGGGCCACTGGCGTCTCTCGGCCGACGAAGCCGTCCGCGAGGTTGAATCGTTGTGGCCGCTGGGCGTTCACAGCGTCCTGCTCTTTGGTCTGCCCGACGACAAAGACGCGGTAGGATCAGGCGCGTACGACGAAGACGGGATCGTCCAGCAGGCCATCCGCGCGCTGCGGGCCGCACTGCCCGGCCTCGTCATCATCACCGACGTGTGCCTGTGCGAGTATACGAGCCACGGCCACTGCGGCGTCGTGCGGGACGCGGAGGTCGACAACGATGCCACGCTGGAACTGCTGGCCACGACGGCCGTCTCGCACGTCGCCGCCGGCGCCGACATCGTGGCGCCCAGCGCGATGATGGATGGGCAGGTGGCTGCCATCCGGCGCTCGCTGGATGGGGCGGGGATGAGTCACGCCGCGATTTTGGGATATTCCGCGAAATATGCATCCGCTTTCTACAATCCATTCCGCGATGCGGCGGGATCCGCCCCACAGTTCGGCGACCGCCGCGGCTACCAGATGGATCCTGCGAATGCGCGCGAGGCCGAGCGCGAGATTGCGCTGGACCTCGCCGAAGGGGCTGATGCGGTGATGGTGAAGCCGGCGCTAGCATATCTCGATGTGATCGCTCGCGTGCGCCCGGCCGTCCCCGTGCCCCTGGCAGCCTACAACGTCAGTGGCGAGTACGGGCTGGTCAAGGCCGCGGCGGCGCAGGGATGGATCGACGAGCGCGCCGCCGTGCTGGAGATTCTGACGGCGATCGCCCGCGCGGGTGCCGATATCGTTATCACCTACCATGCGAAGGAGGCGGCGACGTGGCTGGCCAGGCGGTGAACGGACCTCAGACGGTCCAGGTCCTCACCCTGCGGGTCGATCCCCTCTGGCGGCGTCTGCCCGACGAGCAGCGCGAGACGGGCGCGGAGGAGTTTCGCGCGGCCGCGGAGACCGCGGCGCGGACGGCACCTGCGGTCAGCTATTCGATGATCGGCGTCCGGCGCGACGCAGACCTGCTGCTGTTCCGGACCGCTCCGGCGCTGCTCGAACTCGAGGAGACGGCCGCGCTCCTCCTGCGCTCGGGCATGGGGCGGTATTGCACAGTCGCACACTCGTTCATCGGGCTGGTCCGCCCGTCCCGCTACGTCAAGAAGCCGACCGCGCAGGAACAGGCCATCTTTGGCGAGACGCGTGGAGGCTATCTGGTCGTCTACCCCTTTACCAAGACGCACGACTGGTACCGTCTGAGCCGCGACGCCCGGCAGGGTATGATGAGCGAACACATCCGGATCGGTCACGACTTCCCGCAGATCCGCCAGCTGCTGGCCTACTCCACGGGGCTAGACGATCAGGAGTTTATCGTGGCCTACGACACGGACGACCTCGCAGCATTCCAAGACCTGGTTATCGCGCTGCGGGAGACGGAGGCCCGCCGGTTCACGCTGAGCGATCAACCGATCCTCACAGCCGTACACCGGCCACTCGCCGACGCGCTGAGGCTGCTGGGATGAATGATCGATTTCTACGAGCGTGCCGCAGGGAGCCGGTGGACACTACGCCGGTGTGGTTCATGCGCCAGGCCGGGCGTTCGCAGCCGGCGTATCTGGCGCTGCGGCAGCGCCATACCCTCATCGAGATCTGCATGCGGCCCGAGCTGTGCGCCGAAGTCTCCCTTAGCCCTCTGCGCGATCTGGGCGTTGATGCCGTCGTGATGTTCGCCGACATCACGCTTCCGTTGAAGAGTATGGGCGTGGCGTTCGAGCTCGCCGACGGCGGGCCCCGGGTCGACCGGCCGGTCCGGACCGCCGAGGACGTTGCCGCGGTGGGCCGGTTCGACATCGACGAGCTCACCGGGAGCGTGCTGGAAGCCATCCGTCTTGTCCGCGCCGCATCGCCGGTGCCGGTGATCGGGTTCTCTGCGGCGCCGTTCACCCTGGCCAGTTACCTGATTGAGGGGGGACCGTCGCGTGAGTACGCTGTCACCAAACAGGTGATGCTCGGCCAGCCGCAGACCTGGGCCGCCTTGATGGAACGACTGACCGATATGGCGGTCCGCTACCTGCGCGCACAGATCGACGCCGGCATCCACGCCCTGCAGCTGTTTGACAGCTGGGTCGGATGTCTCGACCCCGCAGATTACCGCCGGTTCGTGGCCCCCTACTCCCGCCGCATCTTCAAAGCGCTCGCGCCGGCCGGGGTGCCCGCGATCCACTTCGGCACCGGGACGGCTGGACTGCTGGGGGAGATGGCCGCCGCCGGCGGAGACGTGATCGGCATCGACTGGCGGATCGGCCTGGGTGCCGCCTGGGCGCAGATCGGCGCCACGCGCAGCATTCAGGGTAACCTAGATCCCGCCGCACTGCTGGCGCCTGAATCCATGCTCCGGGAGAAGACCGCAGCCGTCCTGGCACAGGCGGCGGGCAGGCCCGGACACATCTTCAACCTGGGCCACGGTGTGCTGCCGCAGACCGACCGGGCCCGGCTGCGGATGGTCGTCGATCTCGTGCACGCCGCCCGGCCGCTGCGCGCCGGGGAGCCGGTATGAGCAGTCCGCTCGGCGTCCTGCTGATGGCGTACGGCAGCCCGGCGACCCTCGAGGACGTCGGAGCATACTACACCCACATCCGGGGCGGGCGTGCACCGTCAGCAGAAAACGTGGAGCACCTGCGCGAGCGATACCGCCGGATCGGCGGCCGTTCGCCCCTGCTGGAGATCACGAGGGCTCAGGCGGCCGGCGTCGAGCGGGCGCTGCTGGCCCGCGGAGTGGGCGCACGGAGTTATGTCGGCATGAAGCACGCGCCGCCCTTCATCGCTGAGGCGGTGGCCGCGATGGCCGCAGACGGCGTCAGCCGGGCCGTGGCCATTGCGCTGGCCCCGCAATACTCTCGCATGAGCGTCGGGTCGTATCACGCTGCTGCGACCGAGGCGGCGGCGGCGCACGGCATCACGATCCGCTGCGTCGACTCGTGGCATGACCACGCGGGGTTCGTGGCCGCGCTCGCCGCTCGACTCGACCAGGCACGGTCTCGCCTCGGGGCCGCGACCGGCGTGATCTTTACGGCACACAGCCTGCCCGAGCGGATTCGCTCGTGGAACGATCCGTACGCCGACCAGCTGCGCGATACCAGCGAGCGTGTGGCGGCAGCAGCCGGTGTTGCGCCGTGGCGGTTTGCCTATCAGAGTGCCAGTCAGACCGGCGAGCCGTGGCTGGGGCCGGACCTCCTCGACGCGCTGCGCGACGTACACGGGGCGGGGTGGCGCGACGTCGTGGTCTGTCCAGTGGGGTTTGTGGCAGATCATTTGGAAGTGCTGTATGACATTGACGTGGAAGCTCGACAGCTGGCCACCGACTTAGGCTTGCGGCTGGAGCGCGCCGCGTCGCTGAATGACGGCGCGGACTTCATCGCGGTCCTGGCCGATCTCGCCCGCAGGTCCGCAGCACCGTAGCATCGCGCCTGAGCGTGCGGCCGTACCATCGCATTGTACAGACGGTCGTGGTGATGCTTGCGGTGATTGCGTTAGGGGTGGTGCTGATTGCCGTGGGCGTGCTGATTGGACTCATCCCATATCCGGGGCGTTAGGAGGGAACCGGGTGACGAACGTTCAGTTCCTGCCGATACTGTCGGCGATGGTCATAGTAACCTTCGCCATCCTCGTCTTCCGCCGGTACGCGCATCGGGGAGGCACCTACCTCTTGGTCTGGGGAATCGGCCTCGCGCTGTTTGCCGTGGTCAGCGTGGCGGAGGTGTACTCGACGATCGGATGGCACCCGACCGTGTTCCGCCTTTGGTACCTCTGCGGAGCCGTGCTGGCCGCCGCCTGGCTGGGGCAGGGAACGGTCCTGCTGTTGGCACGGCATCGCCGATCGATCCGGCTCCTCAGCATGACGCTGCTGATCATCGGCAGCGCGGTCGCGGTGTACCTCGCCTTCACCGTGCCCCTTCGCCCGGCACGGTTCTCTCCCGAAGTCGCGCTGAGCGCGCAGTATCGGGAAATTCTACCACCAGGTGCCACGCTGCGGCGGCTCACGCCGATCTTCAATGTCTACGGGACCATGACCCTCGTCGGTGGCGCCCTGTACTCAGCGTGGCTGCTGATGCGAAGGGAGATCGCGCCGGCGAAGGTCCTCGGAAATGTCCTGATTGCCGCTGGAGGACTATCGCTGGCGCTGGCGAGCACCCTGGTGCGATTTGGCTTGGCGGACTACCTCTATCTTGCCGAACTGATCGCGGCCGTCGGCATATTCTCCGGATTCCTGCTGTCGTCTATCCGCGTGCCCGTTTCGGCGCCGGCTGCCGCCGAGGTAGGTCGGTCATGAAAGGAGCGATCGCCGCGCGGCCCGCTTCAAGGAACCGGTGGCTCTCGGTAGGTGCGGCGAGTCAGTTCCTCGGGGTTGATGTCACGACCCTGCGGCGGTGGGCGGATACCGGGGACATCCACACGTTCCGGACGCCCGGCGGGCACCGCCGGTTCACGGATGCCGATCTTGCCCGGTTCGTCCATCGCCGGCACAGTGCGACGGCGCGCCCGTCCGACGTGTTTGGCAGGAGGGGCGAGCGCCTGTTGCCCGCGAGTTCCGGCAGACGAGTGAGGGCGCAGCACTGGTTTCGGGCGGTCCGCGGACCGCAGGCGGATGCAATCGCGTACAGCTGCCGCCGGATGATGGCCGCCCTGGCAGCATACCTGGTGGGCACCGGCGCGCCGGCCAGGCGCAGGGGCGAGAGCGCGGCCCGCGCATTGGGCGCGCAGGTCGCCGCGCTGGGACTGTCGCCCGCGCAGGCCACCGAGGCGTTCCTGTTCTTCCGTCAGGCGATTACCCGTTCCGTGTCCTCACGGCTTCCGCTGCGCACCGACCACAAACTCCAGGCCATCCGGCGGGTTGAAGATTACTTCAACCGCGCCCAAGTCGTTCTCATGGACGCATACGCCCGGGCCTCCGGGTCGCGGCGCCGTCTCGTGAAATAGTAGAATTGGAATCAACCCGTTCGTGGAGGGATTGACCATGCAGGCGAGCCGTGCCGCGTTCGTGGCGCTTGTCATCCTCGTGGCGCTCATCGTGCCTGCGGTATCCGTCCCGGCCCAAGTATCGCTCGAGGACGCGATTGTAACGGCGTTTGAGATCAACGCGGAACTGCGGCCGGCTCCGTTCGCCGGCGTCTGCGACGTCGCAAGCTGCCAGATCACGTCATTCGGCTCTCTGAGAGGCCGGACAACCGCGCAGATGGAGGTGACCTCTCCAAACCCCGTGACCACGATGCGGTGGATCCTCGACGACGACCTGCAGGTCAGGTCGGTGACCGGCCCGGGCGTGTCGTTTCGCCGCGACCGATTCTACATCGTGCTCACGTTCAACCCGCCGCTGGTGGCCGGAACCCGGCTCACGCTCACGTTTGAGTACGAGGGAAGGGTCGGGTCAGTCTGGGACGACCTGATCCTGGCGTGGGACGGCCTGCTCTATCCGACACTGAGCAGTCCGTTCGGGGACATTTCAGGCAACCGCGCGCCGATCAAGACCACGGTCACGATCCCGCAGGGATATCTGCTGGCCTCGACCGGGACGATGAACCGCCGCGACACCGGAGGCATGCAGGTGTACGAGTGGCAGAGCGCACCGCTGCCGTACATCGCGGTGGTCGGCGGCAAGGTTGGGTTCTATCAGGCAGTGGAGCGGCAGGCCGGACAGGTGCCGTTGACAGTCTTCATTCGCCCGCAGTATGACCGCTTCCTGAACCAGCTCGTCGACTTCACCGGCAAGGCCGCCGAGTATTACGGCCGGATCCTCTACCCGTTCCCCACTGGGAAGATCACGATGGTCGCGTCGCCGTTCGGGCGATCGCTGCTGGGGATCGGGTTGCCGTCGTTGATGATGATCACGGAAGACGCGTTCCAGCCGGCAGACCCCACCCTCAACCGGGATTCCTTCCGGCTGCTCCTGGTTGCCCATGAGGCGGCGCACACTTACTTCCCAGCGGAGACGAGCGGCAAGGGCATCGGCTACATCTGGCTGTCGGAGGGATTCGCGGAGTACCTTGGGTTACTGACGGTTGAAGAGGTGATGGGGAAAGAGGCATTCGCCCGCGAGCTGGCGGAGGAGCGCCGGGGTTATGCGCGGGTGGCAGGGCAGGACCTGCCGATCGCGGCCTATACCTGGATCAACTCCGGCACTACCGCAGCTGTTGTGGTGCGCTATCAGAAGGGAGCGTACGTACTGCACATGCTCCGCCACGTGGTCGGGACGCAGACGTTCCTGAACATCATGAAGACCTACGCGACGCGGTTCAGGGCCCAGTCCGTCCGGGTGAGCAACTTCCAGGACGTCGCCCAGGAGGTCTACGGGCAGTCGCTGGAGTGGTTCTTCCAAGAGTGGATCTACCAACGCGTGCTGCCGGATTACACGATCGAATCCGCGACATCTGCGGCGGCCGAAGGCGGAACGCGCACGATGGTCAGGGTGCGCAATCTCGGGACGGGGGAAATGCCCGTCGACGTGGTGTTCGAGATGGACGGCGGTGAGAAACTGACGCGGCGCGCCACGGTGGGCAGCCGGGCCGACGCCACGGTCGAAGTGGTCACGCCGCGGCCGGTGCGGCGCGTGGAAGTCGATCCCGAGAAGTGGATCCTGCAGGCGAACTATACGAACGACTCGGCCTCAGTCCGGTAGGGCGACTGGGTAGACTGGGAAGACGTCTTCTTCATCCCCTATACTGACTTACAGCATGCAAGCGCGCACGCTTGTCATCATTCCGGTCTTTAATGAAGAGGCTACCGTCGGCCGCGTGCTCGACGAAGTGCGGGCGCGCGCCCCCGGCAGTGACGTGGTCGTGATCGATGACGGTTCGACCGACCGGTCTGCTCAGATTCTCGCGGCGCGCAGCGACGTGCGCGTCATCCGCCATCCGGAGAATGAGGGGTACGGGGCCTCCCTGATCACCGGGTTCAGCGCAGCCGTCCGAGGCGAGTATGACCTCGCGGTGACCCTCGATTGTGACGAGCAGCACGAACCCGAGCAGATTCCGGAGTTCATCGCCGCGTCGGCTGAGGCGGACATCGTGTCGGGCAGCCGCTATCTGGATCCGGCGGTCCCCGGCGATCCGGCCCCGCCGGACCGCGTGGCACTCAACCGCGAGTTCACCGCGCTGCTCCACGCTATCACGGGCTACGGGCTCACCGATGCATGGTGCGGGTTCAAGGCCTACCGCGTGGCCGGGCTGCGGCACCTCCAGCTGACCGAGCCGAGCTACGGGCTCCCGCTGCAGGTCTGGGTGCAGGCGGCGTACCATGGTCTGTCCGTGATCGAACGGCCCGTCGCGCGAATCTATAAGAACCCGGCGCGCAAGTTCTGGGGCGGACTGGACGACCAGCGTACCCGGCGCGCCTACTACCTCGGGGTGCTTGAAGCCGAAGTCGCCCGCTGGCTCCCGGAAACGCTGCCGCTGCTGCGACCTACACAGTTGACTCAACCGGCACAACCGACACCATCGACGTCATGAAATCTACGTTCTGTGAGTTGTGGAGGGGCTTGATGTGAATGTCCTCGCGGTAGGGCCGCATCCCGATGACGTCGAGATCGGCATGGGCGGGACGATCGTCGCGCTGCGGGCGGCCGGACACGCGGTCACGATCTGTGACCTGACCAACGGCGAACCGACGCCGGTCGGATCGCCGGAGCGCCGGGCGCGGGAGGCGCAAGAGGCCGCCGCGGTGCTGGGCGTGGAGCGAATCACCCTCGATCTGCCCAACCGGTACTTGTTCGATACCGTCGCACATCGTGAGAAGGTCGCCGGCGTGATCCGCGCGCTGCGTCCGGACCTGCTGTGCGTACCGTACTGGGTCGACGCGCATCCGGACCACGTCGCGGCCGCGGCGCTGGCGGAGGCGGCGCGCTTCTACGCCAAGCTGACGCGGACCGCCATGCCGGGCGAACCGTTCTATCCCCGCCGAGTGCTGCACTTTCTCTCGACCCACTACCGGCTGCATGTGCAGCCGTCGTTCGTCTTCGACATCACAGACGGCTTTGACACCAAGATGCGCGCCGTCCGGGCCTACGCGTCGCAGTTCGGCCCGGAGCGCGGGAACGAATGGATCTTCGACGCAATCCGGATCGAGAATCAGTACTTCGGGTCGCTGGTCGGCGCCGGATACGCCGAGCCGTTCGTGAGCCGGGAGCTCGTCGGGCTGCGGGGCCTCGAGCAATTCATCTAGAAGGGCATCGGGTGCGCCCGCCGGCGATCGTGGAACTGGAGGTTCCCCAGCGGTCCGGGGACGTGCTCTGCGTCCCCTCCGGGCCGGAATTGCTGTCGGTTGCCCGGGCCAACGCCGCCGCCCTGCAGTCCGTCTCGGTGCGCATCGCCGGCTCGTCCCTGCCGGAGTTTCGGGCGCTGACCAGAGCGCGAGTGCTGGCCGCGGCCGCGGAGTTCACCACCGCGACGGGGATCCCGTTCGCGGGACACCCGGGCGGCGGGCCGCTGGTCATCACCGGCCACCAGCCGTTCTTCTTCCATCCGGGCATCTGGATCAAGCATCTCCTCGTCGACCGGCTTGCGGACATCGGCGCCGTGGGACTGAGCATACCGGTCGACAGCGACAGCTTCGAAGAGATTGGAATGGACGTCCCGGTGATGGATGGGCGGCTTCGGCAGATTCGCGAGACGCTGTTCACCGCGCCCGCCGACGTGCCCTTCGAAGCCCATCCGGCGCCGGCGCCGGCGGTCTGGGAGACGTTTGTCAGCCGCGTCGGCCGTGCGCTGGGGACCCTCCCGACGGGTGACGCGGCGCAGGCATTTGCGGCGTTTGCCGCGCTCGCACCCGCGCCGGGGATGGCCGGTATCGGCGAGTTCATCACGATTGCGCGGCGCAGCTACGAGGGGACCCGACGGTACTTCGAACTCCCCGTGTCGCGCGTGAGCGAGACGGAGGAGTTCCGGCGGTTCGTGCTGCACGTCGTCGGGAGCGCGGAGCGGTTTGCGGACGTCTACAACCGTCGCCTGCACGAGTATCGCAATCGAGCCAACATCCGCACCGCGGCACAGCCGTTTCCCGACCTGGACGTCATCGACGACTGTGTGGAAGTGCCGTTCTGGGTCATCCGCGGCGGGCGACGCCGTCCCCTCTACGTCCGCCGGGCCGGAGGCGTCCTGCGGCTCATGGTGGGGACGACGGAAGTCGGGGCGGTGGCGCGGCAGATTCCCGATGAGCTCGAAGGGCTGGCCATCCGGCCGCGGGCGCTGACCTTGACCGCGTTCATTCGGCTGTGCGCGGCGGACCTGTTCGTGCACGGCGTCGGAGGTGGGCGCTATGATCACGTCACCGATGCCGTGATCCGGGAATTCTTCGGCGTGGAACCGCCGCGATACGCGGTCGCGACCGCCACCCTGCACCTGCCCGTGGGCCCGCCCGACATGGGCGCCGAACTGCAGCGGCTGCGCCGCCGGCTGCTGGAGCTCCAGCACAATCCAGAGCGGATCCTTCGAGATCCCAGCAGCGCGCAGCGGGCGCTCATCGAGGAGAAGTGGGCGCTCATCCGAACCATCGACGGCGGGTTACTGGGCCGCCGGGCGCGGCGCGAGGCCACGCAGCGGATCAGGACGGTGAACGAAATCCTCGCCGCCGCCCTCGGCGCCGAACGATCCGAGACGGAGCAGACTCTGGCGGCCCTGCACGGCGCCGGGGAGGCGGAGGCGGCCGCCACTGCGCGCACGTACCCGTTCTGCTTCTTTCCGCCGTCGGCGGTGGATTCACTCGTCGCCGCGCAGTTCGCGGAGCCCGTCCGTGAACGCTGAATCGCGGCGGCCCAACGAACCCCCGGCCATCGTGATGGAGCGCGTGTGGAAGGTGTTTGCCGCGCCGGCGCTCCGTGACGTGACGCTCCGGGCGGGTTCGGGCGAAATCGTCGCGGTGCTCGGACCCAATGGGGCCGGTAAGAGCACGCTGCTGAGGGTCATCGCGGGAATGGCGCGGCCGACACGCGGATCGGTTCGGGTCTTCGGAGATGATCCCGCGACCCGGGGCGCCCGCCGGAGACTGGGATTGGCCGGACACGAGTCGAGTCTGGCCGAGCATCTGACCGCGCTGGAGAACCTGCAGTTTTACGCCGCCCTCTATGGTCTCCCGGGTGCCCGTGCCGCGGAGACGCTGGAGGAGTTCGGGCTCAGACGACGGCGGGATCATCAGGTGCGCACGCTGTCTCGCGGAACGGTCCAGCGGCTCAACCTGGCCCGCGCGCTGCTGCATGCCCCCGATCTCGTGTTGCTCGACGAGCCGTTCACGGGGTTGGATGTGTCGGCCGCGACAGACTTCGCCGCTCGCATCCGCGAGATGCGCAGGACACGACGCTGCGTGATCATGACCACCCACCGCGTCGACGAAGCCGCCACGCTGGCCGATACGGTCGCGGTCCTCGTGGGGGGACGCCTGGTTGCCCGCGCCCCGGCAGCGGAGGTGGACGAAGGCTGGCTGCTTGCGACGTACGCGGCGGCGGCCGCCCCGAAGCCCGAGGCCCGAACCCCGAGGCCCGTCGGTTCCCCATGAGAGCGTTTCTCGCGATTGTCCGGAGGGATCTCATCGTCGAGGGGCGGGCCCGGGAATTAGTCCCCTCGATGGTACTGTTAGCACTGCTGCTGCTGACCGTGGCCAGCGCCACCGGGGCGGCCGGGCCCGCGGCGGTGCTCTGGATCAGCATCGTGTTCGCCATCTCGTTTGGACTGGCCCGCAGCTTCCACCATGAGCTGGCCGACGACCAGCTGACCGGCCTGGCGCTGGCGCCGGTGGACCGGGCCGCCATCTACCTGGGGAAAGCGGCGGCCAACCTGTTGATCGTCGCCGCGGCGGAGACCGTCATCATCGCGGTCTTTGCCGTCCTGTTCAACGTCGACGTGGGCCGGGTTGTGCTTCCCCTCATCGCGGTGATCGCCGCCGGCACGATCGGTCTCGTCGCCATCGGGACGCTGCTGGGAGCCATGGTCGCGGTCACGCGCCTGCGGGAGGCGCTGGTACCGATGCTCCTGCTGCCGGTCGGCATCCCGGCGGTCCTGGCCGCGGTGCGGGCCACCGAGCACGTGCTGGACGGACGCCCGCTGGGCGGCGTGCAAGGAGAGATGCAGTTGCTCGCCGCGTTCGCGCTGCTGTGCATCGCCGTGCCGGTCCTGGTCTTCGAGTCTGTGCTCGAGGAGTGAGGCCGCCACCATGGTCAATGTACTGCTTGCCGACGACGACACGAAGCTGCTCGCCCTGTTGGAACGCGGATTCCGCTACGAAGGATTCGACGTGGCGACCGCGGCCGACGGCCGGACTTGTCTGCGCCTCGCGCGCGACGGCCGGCCCGACCTGATCATTCTCGACATTGGGATGCCCGACATCGACGGGCTCTCGGTCTGCGCGCAATTGCGCGAGAGCACCGACGTCCCGGTGCTCATGCTGACCGCCCGGGACGACGTCGACGACAAGGTCCGCGCGCTGGATCTGGGTGCGGACGACTACGTCACGAAACCATTTGCGTTCGACGAGTTGATCGCGCGTGTGCGGGCGCTGATGCGCCGCCGGCCGGGAGCGGGGGGCCGGCAGTTTGCCGACCTGGTGTGCGATCCCACGACTCGGGAGGCCTCGCGCGGCGGGCGTCCGCTTGGACTCAGCCCGCGGGAGTTTGATCTCCTGTACTGCTTCCTGCGGCGTCCCCATACGGTGCTGTCGCGGGACACGCTGCTGCGTGACGTCTGGGGCGTGGACTTCGAGGGCGACGCAAAGATCGTCGATGTCTACGTCGGATACCTGCGTCAGAAGTTGGGGGAACCACGGCTCATCCAGACCGTTCGCGGCATTGGGTATGTGCTGAAAGGATAGCGGCATGTACCTGCGGACGCGGCTTGCGCTGTTCTTGACCCTCCTCGTCGGCATCGCCCTGGCCGCCGCGGGAGCCGCCACGTACAAGTTGATGCGGGACGGGCTGCTGAGCGAGATCGAGCGGGATGTGTCCAGGCGTGCCGCGACGTTCGCCAGCAGCGACCCGGCGCCTCCTTACAACCTTGATACCTTCGCCGCTCCGGACGTGTTCATGCAGGTCGTCGATCCTCAGGGGGTCCCGGTCGCCGGCTCGGGCAATTTGGGGGGTCGCCTGCTGCCCTTGCCCGACGAGGCCCGCGCCGGCTCCGTCGTAGAGGCGCACGTCGGCGATCGCCCCCTGTACCTGACGGCCGCCCCGCTGCCGGACGGGCGAATGGTGATCGTCGCCCGCTCGCCGGTCACCATCTACGGCGCGCTGCGCCGGCTGCGGCAGCTGCTGTACGTGGTCGCCGGCGCCGCCGTCCTTGCCGCCGGGGCGGCGAGCTGGCTGGTGGCCCGCGCGGCACTGCGGCCGGTCGAGCGGGTGGCCTCCGCGGCGGCGGCGGTGAAGCAAAGCCGCGATCTCGCGCAGCGCGTGGATTACGCCGGTCCATCAGACGAGGCAGGTCAGCTTGCCGCGACGTTCAACGCCATGCTGGCCGAGTTGCAGGACGCCTACGCGCAGCTGGACGCCAGCAATCAGCGCCTCCGGGAGTTCCTTGCCGACTGCGCGCACGAACTGCGCGCGCCCCTGACCCTGATCGTCAGCAACCTGGACCTGCTCGCCCGGGTCGGGCCCGCCGATCCTGCGTTCGGCGCCAAGGCGCTGGGGGACATCCGCGACGAGGCAGACCGCATGGCGCGCATGATCACGCAGCTGCTGATCCTCGGCCGCGCTGACGCCGGGGCGGTCATGAGTCCCCGGCCCGTCCCGCTCGCCGAGGTGGTTGCCGACGCCGTTCGTCAGAGCCGCTCTGTCGCCGACGGAGTGCGCGTGACCGACGCGGCCAGCGGGGCGCTCGACGGCGTCATCGTCAGCGGGAACCCGGATTATCTGACGCAGCTGCTGCTCATCTTATTGGACAATGCCTGCAAGTACACACCGCCCGGCGGCGCCGTCCGGCTCGATGCCGCCGCCGACGGCGGCACGGTCCGGCTCACCGTCGAAGATTCTGGGCCGGGAATCGACCCCGCAGACGTGCCACACATCTTCGACCGGTTCTACCGCGGCCGCAATGCCGCGGGCACTCCGGGGACTGGCCTGGGACTGGCGATCGCGCAGTGGATCGTCCAGCAGCACGGGGGCTCGATCGCCGTGGACACGGCCGTCGAACGGGGATCGACGTTTACCGTTTTCTTACCTGTTCTCAGCCGCGCGTGACAGACACGGGGTAGTATCGAGTCGATGCGACGACTCGCGACCGGGCTTGTCCTGGGCGGGATCATCCTCGCCGCGACCGTGTTGGCCGCCGGCGCCCCGGCCGGAATGCCGGAGACGCTCGCCCCGTACCCCAGGTGGACGAAGATGAATGCCGTTCCCCTGACCGATCCGAGCAACCCTCGGGCGGGTCCGAAGAACACGTTTATCAATCTCGACGCCGGCGTCCTGGGCGGTCTCATCGGCAGCGGTGCCCGCGTCAGGGCGCCGTTTCCCGCGGGCACGGTGATCGTGCGGGAGACCCTTGACGTCGACGCCGGGTTCGTCCGCGTGCTGTTCGTGATGGAACGGGATCCCACCCAAACCCGGACGCGCGGCTGGAAGTTCTCAGGACTCAGCCGCGCTGCCGCGGGCCAGGCGTTCCAGCCGATCGCGATCGCGGACCCCGTGTCGCGCTGCCTGAACTGCCATCTTCAGATGGGAGCCGCGGACTTCGTCTTCACGCCGTTTCTCAACCGGCGGGACGCCCCTGGGGGGAGGACACCGCAGACCGGCGACCGCGTGGAAATCCTTAACTACGTCTTCGGCCCGCAGACCCTTCGGGTCAGAGCAGGGGCAACTGTGACGTTCGTCAATTACGACGCGGTCGTCCACGACATCAAGGCCGCGGACCGGTCGTTCGAGTCGGGGAACCTTCCGGTCCAGGGACGCTATTTCCAGACGTTCACCAGGCCGCAGACCGTCCCGTACTTCTGCGCCATCCACCTGGAGATGCGCGGCCAGATCATCGTGGAACCATGAGCAGGCGAACGGGGAACGGGAAACGGGGAACGGGAAGAGCGCCGACGGCATCGCTGATGCTTGTACTGCTGGGCTGGTTGGCCGTCGGCGTCCAGGCTCAGGGAGCGCCGGCCGCAACCGTCGCGATCCGGGACTTCTCGTTTGAGCCGCATGAGATCAGGGTTGCGCCGGGGACGGCCGTGCGGTGGGTCAACGGCGATCCGGCCCCTCACGCCGTGGCCATGGAAGGTGGGCGGCCCGGCAGTTCCGGCGAGATCGCCCCGGGCCAATCCCACGTGTTTACCTTTGACCAGGCAGCCACGTACACGTACCGCTGCGCGATCCACCCCACGATGCTCGGAGTGCTTATCGTAGGACCGTAACACCCGCGGGGCGAAATTTCCTCCTGTCATGCTTCTGATCAGAACGCTCGTCGCGATCATCGTCGCCATCGCGATGGTGCAAACGCCAACGGCGGTCACCATCCAGGGATTCGCGTTCCGGCCGGCCGAGCTGTCAATCGGCGTCGGGACGACGGTCCAGTGGACGAACCAGGACGGCGCTCCGCATCAAGTCGAGTCCGATGACGGGACGCTGGCCGGCCCGGTCATGGGGACGGGGGCGACGTTCTCGTTCACGTTCGGGACGCCCGGGCGGATCACATATCACTGCGCAATCCACCCGTCGATGAACGGAGTCGTCGTCGTCCAGTGATGCGCGGTCGGCTCCTGTGGCTGGCCCTCCCCGCCGTCATGCTGCCGGTGGGCGCCTACCTGGGGCTGGTGGTGGCGCCCGTCGAAGCGTTCCAGGGGGATCCCTACCGCATCCTGTACGTGCACGTGCCCAGCGTGGTCACATCGTACGCCGCGTTCGCCGTCGCGTTCGTGGCCAGCGCGCTGTTCCTGGCCAGGCGCCGGCCGCAGTTCGACCGGCTCGCGTTCGCGTCGGCGGAGCTCGGCGAGCTGTTTCTCACGATGGTCCTCATCACCGGCCCGATCTGGGGCAAACCCGTGTGGGGGGCCTGGTGGACGTGGGATGCGCGATTGACGACCGCGCTGATTCTGTGGTTCATCTTCGGGGCCTACCTCATGGTGCGGAACTGGTCGGGGGCGCGTGGCGCACGCGTCGCGGCGGTCATCGCCGTCGTCGGGGTGCTCGACATTCCGTTGATTCACTGGTCGGCGGTGCTGCTGCGCACGCTCCATCCACGGCCGACGGTGTTCCGCGCGGCAGGCCCCGATCTCCCGGCGTCGTTTCTCTACGTCCTGCTCTTTAACATCGCGGCGTTTCTGCTGACGTATGCCGTGCTCCTGAGCCTGCGCATCCGGCAGCAACGCCAGCGGGAAGCGCTCGCCGAACTGGAGATGGCCTGATGGGATATGTGGCCGCCGCCTACCTCCTCGTCGCCGCGCTGCTGGCCGGGTACGCCTGGAGCCTGCTGGCGCGCCAGCGCGACTTAGTCCGGCGGGCGCGCGACCACGACGGCGAGCCCTGATGACGCCGTCGCGAAAACTCGCCGTTGGATTGGCGGTCATCGCCGTCGCCATCGCCATCGTCGCCTACAACGGAATTCGGTCCGCGGCGGTGTACTACCTCACTCCCTCCGAGTTTGCCGCGCGGCCCGACCTCGCCCACGCGCAGGTACGGCTGGCCGGCACCGTCGTTCCGGGGTCCCTGGTCCGGGCGGATGGGCGGGTGACGGGCTTCCGCATCACCGACGCGACGACGGCGGTGGCGGTGCGGTACGACGGCCCGCTGCCGGACCTGTTCGCCGAAGGACGCGAGGTCCTGGTCGAGGGCCGCCTCGCCGCCGACGGAGCGCTCGACGCCACGCAAGTGATCACCACCCATCCGACCGAATATAAGGAACGCACCGGACGCTGATGGCACTCGTGGGGGCATTCGCGCTGATCTGGCTGATCGCGGTGTTGGTGCTCGGCCGCGTGCTCCGTGCCCAGGACGACCTGGACGAGGAACTCCTGGCGCGATGAGTACCGCTCCGCTGGGTGAGTTCGCGCTCCTCGCCGCGCTGGCGGTGAGTCTGTTCGGCATTATGGCCGGGGTCATCGGCGTGCGGCGCCGGGCGGCGCCGTTGATCGAATCCTCGCGCCGCGCGATCGTTGCCTGGGCGGCGCTGGTCGGCCTTGCGGCCCTCGCGTTGGAAGTCGCGCTGTTAACGAGGCAGTTTCAGATCACCTACGTGGCGCAGGTCAGCAGCCGGGACTTGCCCGTGCTGTATACGATCGCGGCGTTCTGGGGTGGTCACGCCGGCTCGTTGCTGCTGTGGGCGCTCATCCTGGGGATCTACGGGATCGCGGCACAGCGCAGCCTCCGGAGCGCTCCGGAGCTCGCCCCGGTTGTTGCGATCGTGCTGCTCGCCGTCATGGCGTTTTTCACGGCGCTGCTGGTTGCGACCAGCGACCCGTTTGCCCAGGCGGCAGTGCCGCCTCCCGACGGACGCGGGCTCAACCCTCTGCTGAAAAACCCGTGGATGGCCATCCACCCGCCGGCACTGTACTTCGGATTTGTCGGGATGACCGTGCCGTTTGCGCTGGGGATCGCCGCCCTGGTGACGCGCCGGCTCGATCAGACCTGGACCGTTCTGGCCCGGCGCTGGGTGCTGGGGGCATGGCTCGCGCTCACGCTCGGCCTGCTCTTCGGCGCGAAGTGGTCGTACGTGGTCCTGGGGTGGGGGGGATACTGGGCGTGGGATCCCGTCGAGAACGCCGCGCTGATGCCGTGGCTGGCGGCCACCGCGTTTCTGCACAGCATCCAGGTTCAGGAGCGGCGCGGGTTGCTGGTCTCATGGACCCTGTCGCTGATCTTCATCGCGTTTGCGCTGTCGATCTTCGGGACGTTCCTGACCCGCAGCGGCGTCGTCAGCTCCGTCCACGCGTTCGCCGATTCATCCATCGGACTGGTCTTCCTCGCCTTCCTCACCGCCACCCTGGTGGGCTCGTTTGGGCTGCTCCTGTCGAGGAGTGCCGAGCTGCGGACTCGGGGAAGGCTGGAGGCCCTGCTCAGCAGGGAAAGCGCCTTTCTGGCCAACAACACGGCCCTCCTTGCCGGGGCGGCGGTCGTGCTCATCGGGACGATCTTCCCCATCCTGGCAGAGGCGGTCACCGGTGATCGCCTCAACGTCGGGCCGCCGTACTTCAACCAAGCCATGGCGCCCGTCGTCGTCCTCTTGCTGCTGTTGATGGGCGTGGGGCCGCTGCTGCCGTGGCGAGGGGTCCGTCCGACCGAGTTTGGCCGTCTCGTAGCCGTCCCGGCGGCGCTCGGGCTGCTGCTGGCCGCCGTGCTCGCGGTGGGTGGTGTCCGCACTGCCGGGTTACTCCTCATCCTCGCGCTGTGCGGGTTCGTCGCGGCGACGGTCGGCGTGGAATTCCTGCAGGGGATCCGCCTGCAGCGCGCCCGCGCCGCGCATCTGGGGGCGGTCGCGGCGGTGGTCGCGCTGGTGGCGGGCAACCGCCGGCGGTACGGCGGGTACGTCGTCCACCTCGGCATACTGCTGATCCTGGTCGGCGTGACCGCGTCGACCGCGTTTGCCACCCAGACGCAGGTCACCCTCAGCCCAGGGGAGTCGACGGTCATCGGGTCCTACGTCCTGCGGTACGAGGGCATCGGGCAGACCACCGGACCGGGCGTCCGCATCACGACCGCAACCTTGGCGGTAACGAGGGGTGGGCGTCAGACTGGGATCATTCAGCCGAGGAACACCTACCACGTCGTCGAGGATCAGGCCACGGCGTCCATCGGTCTGCGGAGCACGTGGCGCGACGATCTGTACGTCGTCCTGGCCGGATGGTCCGTCGATCGCCGGGCGACGTTCCGGATCCTCGTGAACCCGCTTGTGATGTGGCTATGGACCGGCGGTGTAGTGGTGGCGCTGGGCGCCGGGATCGCGATGCTTCCCGGCCGGCGCCGCATCACGGCCGCCGCGCCGATGTCGGTCGCCGGTGCGGCGGTGGCCGCCCCGGTCCGCGGGTCACTGCCGTGATCGTGCTGCTCGGCGCCGTGGCCCTGATAGTTGCAGCGTATCTCCTGGCGCCTCTCGTCCGGCCGCGTCGCGCCCCGGGACCCTAGTCGCATCCTCCGTGCGGGTCGCCATCCTGCTGTTCGTCTGCACGGGAATTCTCGGCATTCCCGCCGCGGGGTCCCCCGCCGGAGCGGCCGGCTCCCCCGAAATCGGGCTCCTGCTGCTTGCCATCGATGTGCAGCGGGACCACCTACGCATCTCCGAGGGGATGCGCATCAGTAATCCCGGGCCGCCGGTGACCCGGGAGGTCCGCATCGCGTTGCCGCCCGGAGCCGTCTATGCAACCTTTCACCGAGGCCTGCCCTCGCCGAGGGAGATCGCGGGAGGTGTCGTTGACAGCGTGCGATTCCAGACAGGAATCACCGAGGTGGCCTACAGCTACGCGCTGCCGGCGGCACGGGAGCTGGCGCTGACGCGGGTCTTTCCATTCCGCGCCCGGCGCATCGAGGTGGTCGTGCGCGGACCGGGGGTGGCGGTCGCGGTCCGCGGTGGCAGGGCGCTCCCTGCGCTGCGGCTCGGAGACCAGGAACTGCGCCGCTGGGAACTGCGCGACGTGCCGGCGGGATCGCCGGTGGCGGTGACGCTGCGCGGGCTGCCGGTGGCGCGCACGTGGATCCCTCTCGCCGTCGCCGGCGCTCTTGCCGCGATCCTCGCCGCGGGGCTGATCCTCGCTCTGCGCAGAGGACTCGCCAGCGATGGGAAGAATTTGACAGACTAGTATGTCCGTCCGTTTTCTCTCCCTGCTGGCGTTCGTTACAGCCGGTTCGGTTCTCATCAGCGCCTGTCAGCCCACGGTGGGCGTGTCGCGGGCGATGGACGCCGACCGATTGAACCTCGCACAGCCGGAGGCGCCGATCGTCCCGGTCCGGCCGTCGGCGCGCGTCGGCGGCGAGGTCTTCAAGAGGGCGCAGTGCGTCGTCTGCCACGGCCCGGCAGGGCTCGGCAACGGCCCGGCGGCCGGCAGCCTCAAATCGTCTGGGGAGAACCTGCTCACGGATTTCCTGAAGCTCTTTGGGATCAACGTCCGCGGCGAACAGCTGCCCAGCCGGCCCGCGAACTTCCACAACACTGTGCAAATGCGGCTGAACAGTCCGTTCAGCATGTACGAAACCGTCACCCGCGGGCGGCCGCACACCGCGATGCCCGCGTTCGGCCCCCGTCCGGCGTACGGGGCGAGCACGTTCGGCGTCAAGCTCACCGACGAGGACCGGTGGCACGTGATCTTCTATGAATTCGCCTTTGCGACGACCCCCGCGGAGGTCGCCA
This sequence comes from bacterium, assembly GCA_036004445.1. Taxonomy (GTDB): domain Bacteria; phylum Sysuimicrobiota; class Sysuimicrobiia; order Sysuimicrobiales; family Kaftiobacteriaceae; genus DASXUC01. The sequence goes on along the minus strand of DASYRL010000048.1, from coordinate 17,138 downwards.
AAGGCAAACAGCTCTATGAAACCCTGCAGGTTCAGGTTCCCTTCAACGGCGTCGCCCAACCGCTCACCTGCGCGTCATGTCACGGTACCGCCGGTGACGGCCGTGGACCGCTGGGTGCCGACCTGTCACGCACGCTGTGGGACTGGGGGCGGGGGCAGGGGCCGGGGATCTTCACCGACATCAACTTGATGGCGCAGCGGAAACCCACCGAACTGTTCCAGGCGATCCTGGATGGCCGCGGGGAGATGCCCGGCTATCGCGGCAGGCTCACTGAGGACCAGGTCTGGGCGCTGGTGAATTACATCTGGACCTTCGTGTACGATTATTCCGGGAAGCCCTGAGATGGCAGACGCGCGGACGCCTCTGGTCGACCGCCGGCGGTTCCTGAAGCTGGCCATCGCCGCCCCGATCCTGGCGGGCGCCGCGGCCGTCACGGCGCCCCTGCTGCGGTTCCTCAAACCCAACATCGAGCCGCTGAAGATCTACGCCCCGACGCTCCTCGACGTCGCGAAGGGCGAGACGAAGACGGTCGCCACGCTCAGCGAGGTGGCGGCGCCCTGGTCGTCCAAGTACTTCGTGTTCACCCAGAAGTACCCGCAGTATACGCCGGAGGGATTCATCGCGGCGAACGTTCCCGGCGTCGTGATCCGCCTTCCGTTCAAGCTGCAGCTGCCGGTGACGTGGGCCACGGCGATCGGGAAGACGCCCGCCGTCACCGAGAGCGACATCATCGTGTTCTCGCGGATCTGCCCGCACCTGGGCTGCATCTTCAACTACGTCCCGAACTGGCGCGAGGTTACCGCCGGGTACGGCGGCTACGTGCCGCCCGAGCCGCGGCAGCACGCGCTGATGGCCTGCCCGTGCCATCTCAGCATCTACGATCCGGCGGACCGCCAGGTGCCCGGCCGCGTGCTCTCCGGCCCGGCCCCGCGCCCCCCGCGAAGCTTCCTGTTTGAAATCCGCGGGCAGGAGATCGTGGTGACCGACGTCGAGCCGGGCGGGATCGCATGAACGGCCAGCCGCTGCCGAGCCTGACGGATCTGTGGGAGGGCCTGCGCGACTGGGTGCGCGAACGGCGTCAGCACTTGAACCTGTTCGACGAGACGCTCGTGGCGCGGCAGACCAACCCAATCTACCTGATGGGCCCGATGCTGTATTACTTCTGGCTCATCACGGTGATCAGCGGGTTCGTGCTGATGATCTGGTACGAACCGACGACCACCGGTGCGTACAGTTCGATCGAGCGGATTCAGTACGAGGTCGGCCGCTTCAGCCTGCCGGGTCTCGGGGTGCTGACCATGGGCGGGCTCATCCGCGGGCTGCACAAATACGGCGGCGACGCCCTGATCACCGTCATCTTCCTGCGGTTGTGGCGGATGTACTTCCTCGGTGAGTACAAGAAGCCCGGAGAGCTCTCCTGGATGCTGGCGTTCCTCGGCTTGATCCTGGCGATGATCTCCGGGATCACCGGGTACCTGCTGATCTGGAACCAGCGGGCGTTCTGGGCGGCGAAGGTCGTGCTGACGACGCCGATCTACTTCGACCAGCTGCCGCTTATCGGGAGCCTCGGGTTCGGCTCGATGATCGCGTACGTGTTCCTGGGCGGACCGGCCATCGGGCAGGCGACGATCACGCGCTTCTACGCCATCCACTTCGGGATCTCGCTGGTCCTGCTGATCCTCGTCGAGGTGTTCTTCGCGCGCACGCGCCGAAGCCGGCTGAACATGTCCTGGCTCCCTGGCGTGCTGTTCATGGCCATGCTGGTCTTCATCTCCATCGTGCTCCCGGCGGAGTCGGGGCGCCGGGCCGATCCGACGCGGACGCCGCTGCCGATCCTCTCGGACTGGTACTTCCTGGCGCTGTACCAGTACGTGAAGTACACCCCCCCGCTGTGGGCCGGCCTGGGCCCCGGGCTGCTGATCGGGTTCGGCATGCTCGTTCCGTTCCTCGACCGCAGCAAGAGCCGGGGGCCGTTGGAACGTCCGTTCTTCTTCGTGGTCGGCGTCCTGGCGATCGTCTACTATCTGGTGTTCACCGCGCTCATCCTGTTCAACATCGCGGTCATTGTGCGCGAGCCGCCCATCATCATGGTCGTGACGCTCCTCGTGCTGTCGGGGGGGCTGCTGTGGGAGCTGCGCTACCGCCGGCGCCAGCGGGCCGCGCCCCCCCCGGCCGTGCCGGCGCGGGCCGCGACGCACGCATAGCGCATGCTGCGCCTGGCGGGGTTTCTTGGAGCGTTCGCGGCGGCGATCTGGGCCCTCAACGCGGGCTGGACGTCGTTCCGGTCCACCTGGGAGACCCCGAGTCCCGGAGGATGGGCGTTGACCCTCGGCTACCTCGCGGTCTTCCTCGCGGCATTTCTGTACGTCGGGTTTCAGCAGTACGCCGCCGACCGCGCCGCCGGCCGGGTCCGGCGGCGCATCGGACTCTACGAACGGTTGTTGCGGCAATGACGATCGACGAACGAGAGGGGTAGAAGTGCGGACGGTCTACGGGTTGGGGATTCTGTTCCTCTGCGTGCTCGCGCTGGTCTTCGCCGCCGGCATCGTCTTCGGCGAGGCAACCAACCGCTGGCTCTTCGGCGGCGCGCTGGTCGGCGGGCTCCTGATCGCGTACTCGTTCGTGTTGCTGCTGATGCGGAAGCTGGGTTTGATCGGTCCGCGAAAGGCCGAGCGATGAGCGCCGGCTCGGTCCGTCCCGGACGCTACGGCCGGATGATGACTTCCGTGCTGCGGGGGACCCTGCGGCTGGACGTGCTCGTCAATCGAGTCTATCCCACCGACTTCAACCCGCTGTACTACACGGGGGGGTTGTCCAACCTGTTTCTGCTCACGCTGGTGCTGACGGGAATCTTTCTCTTCTTCTATTACGTACCCAGCCTGGGCGGGGCCTACGAATCGGTCGAGTATGTGACCAGGACAGTGCCGTACGGGGACATCATCCGCGGGGTGCACCGCTACGCCGCCGACGGGTTCGTCGTCGCCGTCCTGCTGCACCTGTTCCGCAACTGGTTCACCGACCGGTATCTGTTCTCGCGCGACAACCCGTGGATCTCCGGCATGATCCTGCTGCTGTTCGCGGGGTTTATCGGCGTGACCGGCTACCAGCTGGTCTGGGACGATCGGGCGGTCGCGGTGACGACGATGCTGATGGCGATGCTGCAGAGCATTCCCGCGGTCGGCCCGGTCCTGGTGCGGCTCTTCCTCGGCGGCGCCGGCGTGAGCGACGCGACCCTGGTGCGCGTGCTGATGCTGCACATCTTCCCCGCCTCGGCGCTGTACCTGCTGCTGTGGTGGCACTACATCCGCCTGCGCCACCCGAAGATCTGGCCGCCCGCGGTGTGGGTGCTGTTCTGCCTCGGGCTGGTGTTTCTGCTCGCGGGCGTGATCCCCGCGATCAGCACGACCGCCGCCACTCCCGCCACGCAGCCGGCGGCGATGCCGCTGGACGTGTTCTTCCTGTGGCCGTTTGCGCTCCTCAACATCCTCCCGCCGGGCGGGGTGGTGATCGTGCTGGTGGTCTCCTTCGCGCTGGGGCTCGCCATCCCGTACGTCAGCCGGCGCGAAGCGCCGGTGGAGATGGGCGTCCGCCACGCCGGCGTCGCCCAGGTCATCGACGGCAACTGCACCGGGTGCGAGCTGTGCTATTTCGACTGTCCGTACAACGCCATCGTCATGGTGCCCTCGCCGGCGCCGGGACTCAGCAAGGCGGCCCAGAACCGCACGCTGCTCGCGGTGGTGATCGAGTCGCGGTGCGTGGAGTGCGGCATCTGCATCGGGGCGTGCCCGTTTGAAGCACTCGAACTGCCGAAGTTTCTCGAGCGCGACATCCGCGCGCAGGTCACCGACGCGCTGCGCGCCGAAGCGGTGCCCACATGAAGGTTGTGGGGTTCGTGTGCGACTGGAGCGTCGATCTCCATCCGCTGCTGGACCGGCAGCAGCTGCGGGGCGTGTCGGGCGTACACATCATCCGCGTGCCCTGCTCGGGCTTCGTCCGCCCGGCCTGGGTGGAAGACGCGCTGTCGGCGGGAGCGGACGGCGTGTTCGTCACCGGGTGTCCGTACGGCGACTGTCTCAACCGCGAGGGCAACTACCTGATGCGCGACCGCATCGACGCACTGCAGCGGCGGTTGCAGCGGCGCCGCATCGATCCCGCGCGCATGGCGATGCTGGCGCACGGGCTGCACGACGGCGACGCGTTCGTCGCCGAGGTCCGGGCGTTCGTCGAGCGGCTGCAGCAGATGAAGACGTCCGCCGGTGCACCGTGACCCGCCGGCCCCTGCGCGTCATCCTCGCCTACGTCGTCTTCTACATCCTCTGGTTCGTGCTGCTCACCTTCATCGCGGCCTTCGGTCTCATCGCGGAAGCCTGATGCGTGACTCCTGACTGGTGACTCGTGACTCGCCACCAGGCTTCGTCAGGAGCATGTTTCGAGTCACGAATCACGAGTCACTATCCACGAATTTGAGTCTCTGCTAGACTGTCATGGGTTACAATCCACGCGTCGTGTTGAAGATGGAGGAGGGACGTAATGCGGTCCGCGTTGGTGCTTGTCCTCATAGTGGTTGTGGTCACGGTGGTCGCGGCGGCCTGCGGGCGCGGCGGCGCACCCGGCCAGCCGGCGCAGCCGCCCGCTCCCGGTGGAGCGAGCGCGGTCACCGTCGACGAGAAGGAATGGACGATCACGTTCGCCACGCCGACGGTGAAGGCGGGCCAGGTGACGTTCAACGTGACGAACACCGGAGCCATCGAGCACAACTTCGTCATCGTCGAGACGAAATTCGAGATTGATGCCACGCAGCCGGGCAAGAGCAAGACCGGAACGACCACGCTGCAGCCCGGGACGTACACCGTGATCTGCAACATTCCCGGCCACGAAGAGGCCGGCATGAAGACCACCCTCACCGTGACGCCGTAGGTGGACCTGACCGGCATCTACGCCCCGATCCAGGGCGACCTCGACGCGCTGGACGCACTGCTCCGCGAGGAGCTGGCGTCTGACGACCCATTCATCGGCGAGCTCGTGCAGTACGTCCTGGGCACCCGGGGAAAGCTCATCCGGCCGGCCCTGGTGTGCCTATCCGCCCAGGCCGCCGGCGGGGCGGGCGAGGCGCGGCTGTGGATCGCCGCCGCGGTCGAGCTGATCCACATCGCGTCGCTCATCCACGATGACATCATCGACGAGTCCAGCCTCCGCCGCGGTAGCGCGACGATCAATGCCCAATGGGGCAATCAGATCGCCGTGCTCCTGGGAGACTATCTCTTCGCCAAAGCCTTCGATCTGATCAGCCGGGCGCGGACCACCGCCGTGGCGTCGGCGATCGCCCACGCCGCCGTAAAGATGAGTCAGGCCGAGATCATGCAGATCAAATACGGCGGCGACCCGCACGACAGCGAGGCCGTGTACTTTCAGATCATCGCCGGTAAGACGGCTCACCTGTTTTCGGCGGCGTGCCGCGCCGGAGCGCTCGTGGCCGGCAACGAGGAGGCCGCCGGGCGGCTGGCCGACTACGGGCTGGCCTGGGGGATGGCGTTCCAGATTACCGATGACACCCTCGATCTCACCAGCGAGCCCGCCGCGCTGGGAAAACCTATTCGCAGCGACGTCTCCGGAGGCAAAGTGACGCTGCCGGTCATTCACACCTTGCGGTCCGCGCCGCCGGACGACCGCGCGCGGTTGGTCGCCGCACTCGGCGCCCCGCGGCGCGACGGCCAGCTGGCGGAGTTGGACGGGTTGCTGCGCAGCTACGGCGGCGTCGCGTACGCGCTGGACGTCGCGCGCCGGTACTCGATCCAGGCGACGGCGAGTCTCGAGGGGCTCACCGACGGACCGGCACGGCGCAGCCTGCTCGAACTGACCACCTTCGTCACCAGCCGGACCAGCTGACCCCAAAGACGGGATCAGAGGGATCATGGGGAGCACAGCGATCGATTCCCGCCCCGTTGCGGTGACCGGCGCGAACGGGTTCGTCGGCGCCCACGTTGTGCGGGCGCTGCGGGCCGCCGCCCTTCCGGTGCGCGCCATCGTGCGCACGACCGGTGCCGCGGCGGGCCTGCGCGCCCAGGGCTGCGAGGTTGCGCTGGCCGACGTGCGTACGCGCGGCTCGCTGAACGATGCGCTGGGCGGCTGCCGTGCCCTCATTCACCTCGTCGCCGTGATCCGCGAGCGCGCGGGGGCCACGTTCGACGCCGTCAACCGCGGCGGTACGCACAACGTGGCCGCGGCGGCGCGGGACGCCGGCGTAGCTCGCATCGTCCACCTCAGCGCGCTGGGCGCCGGCCCGGCGGCCCCCCGGTACCTGCGGTCGAAGTGGGATGGGGAGGAGGCGCTGCGGAGCGCGTCCGTTCCGTACGTAATCTTCCGTCCGTCGTTTATTTTCGGCACCGGGGGCGGCAGCGCCAGGGAGCTTGCCGATCTCATTCGAGCGGGCCCCTGGTACCCGATCGCGCGGATGACGGGGTGGGAGGGAGTGGCGCGCCTCGCCGCGGTGACGCCCGTCGTGCCGGTCATGGGGTCAGGCCACTACCGGTCCATGCCGGTGCACGCCGGCGACCTGATGCAGGCGGTCACCCAGGCTGTGGAGCGCGACGACGTCCTGGGCCGGGTGTTCGAGATCGGCGGCCCCCAGACCGTCACGTTCAACGCGCTGCTGGAGGCGATTGCGGACACGCTGCACCTCCGGCGGCGCCTGGTGCATATCCCGCTTCGCCTCGCCCGAGGCCTTGCCTGGACGATGGCCGTGCTGCCCAATCCGGCGATCACCCGCGACGAGCTGGACTCGCTCCTCCTCGACAATGTGTGCGACAATACAGATGTCGTCCGGACGTTCGGCCTGACGCTGACGCCGCTGCGCGAGTCGCTGCGCCTTGCCTTGAGGGAATCGAGAAATGGTGAATCGTGACTCGGTCTGATCATGCGGTGCTCCGGCTCACGATTCACGATTCACGAAGTGAGGTGGCCCTGTGATTGACCAACTGTCGCGATTGCTGGCGGACGTGGCGGAACTGCTCCGCCTGAGGGGATCCCTCGCCCGATCGGAAGTCAACCGAGCCGCGCGCCGGGCGTTGATCGGCGCGGCGCTGGTGCTCGCCGCGCTGGTCCTGGTGATGTTCACGGGACCGCTCGGCGTGGTGATCGCTATCCTCCTCCTCTCGACCGTCATGCCGGCGTGGGCGGCGGCGGGGGTCATGGTGGTCGTGTCGTTGCTGATCGCCGCCGTGCTGGTGCTGATCGCCCGGCGCCTGCTGACCATCCGGCTCGCGTTCCCCGCCGATCTCAGGGAAGACTGGCGCACCATCAAGACCCGCGTGGAAGCGGAGGCATGACGCCCGCGCCGCCGCGCGACGACGTCCCGGCCATGCGCGAGCGGGCCGACCATCTGCGGGAGGCGATCGCGGCCCGTGCCGCGCGGCTGCGACGCGACGCCATGCGGATGATGCCCGGCGGTGCTCCAGTGCCGCCGCGTCCTCCGTCCTGGGGGCTCGCGGCGGCGGCAGGCGTGATTGCAGGACTCCTCGCGGTGCTGCGGCGACGGCGCACCAAATCCTGACGGCGTCTTCACCGTCTACACCGTCCACACCGTCTACACTGTCTACATACACAGATTTGCTCCTCGGTCTGAGCTTGGACTGAGAAGACGGAGAAGACTGAGTAGACGCAGTTCGTCTATAATGTGCGTGGAGGTGTACGACGGATGCCAAACATCGGTTGGCCGGAGTTGATCGTCATCCTCATCATTGCACTGCTGCTCTTTGGCCCCCAGCGGCTGGCGGGCATCGGCGCGGCCGCGGGACGGGCGATCAGGGAGTTTCGCGGTGCGGTGCGTGAGACGGAGCAGGAGCTGGACAAGACCGGCACGCCCGAGAAGCGCGATAGTTAAGTAGCGCCGGGACTCCCATGGAAGACCGGCCCATGACCATCATCGAACACCTTGAGGAGCTGCGTCTGCGGCTCCTCATTGCGTTGGCGGCGTTCGCGGTGGCGACCGCGATCAGTTTCCTCTTCGTCGACCGCGTCATGGCAATCCTGATTCGGCCCGTGGGTCAGCTCAATTTCTTTGGAGTGACCGATGCGTTCTTCATCCGATTCAAAGTCGCCGCGATGGCCGGGGTGTTCATCAGCCTGCCGGTCATCCTCTATCAGCTGTGGCGGTTCGTCGGTACCGGCTTGACGCGGACGGAGCGTCGGTACACCCTGGCACTCCTGCCGCCGGCGCTGGTTCTGTTTGTGGCCGGAGCGGCGTTCGCGTTCTTCGCCATCCTGCCCATTACCGTCCGGTTTCTGCTGAGTTATGAGACGCCGTCGCTGCGGGCGATGATCGGGGTCAGCCAGTATACCTCGTTTGCCACGGCCCTGGTCCTCGCCTTTGGTCTGGTCTTTCAGCTGCCGGTCGTCATTCTGTTTCTCGCCCGCCTTGGCATCGTGACTCCCGCCACGCTCTCGGCCGGACGCCGGTACGCGATCCTCGCCATCGTGGTGGCGTCCGCCGTCCTCACCCCGGGCACCGACATCGTCTCGCAGATGATGATGGCTGTGCCCACCTATCTGCTCTATGAGATCAGCATCTGGATCGCCCGCGCCGTCGCCCCCAAGGCCCGCGTAAGTGAGTCGCTGTATCCCGACTGAGCCGGCGGGCAGGCGGGCACTCCGCTGATAGGGAACTGACCCCGGGGGGGACCCAGATGAGGAGCGGAGGCCAGCGGCTGGCGAGGCGGGGCCGGAATCCGTGGTGGCTCCTGCTGATCGTCGTCATCGCCGGCGCGCTGCTCGGCAGCGTCATCGCTGATGCGGTCGTTGGCTACCCGGTGCTGTCCTTCCTCTCGCGAGACGTGCGCGCCGGTATCGACCCGCCGTTCAGCTTCGACCTGCGCGTGGCAACGCTGACCTTTGGCGCGACGCTCCGCCTCAATCTGGCGATCCTCGTCGGGATTGTGCTTGCCGTCTGGATCTTTCGGCTCTTGCAGTAACTGCGCAAACGAGCACACGGGCAAACGGGGAGCACGCTGATTGAGGGTGTGTGTTCGCTTGCTCGTGTGCTCGTTTGCGCAGTGGACTCAAACGGGTCATCTTCCTTCAATTGAATCCCTCCAGGTCGGTTGTTATACTTGTCGCACGCCATCATTTGGATGGAGGGCGGTGGCGCGTGTTCCGATGTCCAGAGCCGCCGCCAACATCCAGGCACTGCCGGCCGAGCTGCGGCCGCGGGAACGGCTGCGCCGGCAGGGCGTCGGCGCGCTGTCCAGCGCCGAGTTGCTGGCGGTCGTGCTCGGCACGGGCACCGTTCGCTCGACCGCGCTCGACACGGCGACGGACCTGGTGGTGCGGTTCGGATCGCTGGGACGTCTGGCGCGGGCCTCGGTCGAGGAAGTCTGCATCGTGCCGGGGATCGGTGAGGCGAAGGCCCAGCGGATCCTCGCCGCGATGGAGATCGGCCGGCGGTTGCTGGAGCCCGGGGCCGCCCGAGTCGTCATCCGCACCGCCGCGGACGCCGCCTCGGCGGTCAGCGCGTCGATGAAGGGGCTGGACCGCGAGCACTTCCGGGCGATCCTGCTGAATACGAAGCACGAAGTGCTCGAGGTCGTGGAAGTGTCGGTGGGCGGACTGGCGTCGGCGCCGGTCCATCCGCGCGAAGTCTATACCGAGGCCGTCCGGCGCAGCGCGGCGGCCGTGATTGTCGTCCACAACCATCCGTCCGGCGACGCGCAGCCCAGCCGGGACGACGTGATGATCACCGAACAGCTGCGAGCGGCCGGGCGGCTCATCGGCATCGAGCTGCTCGATCACCTCATCATCGGCGACGGCACGTACACGAGTCTGCGCGACCTTCGCCTTGGGTTCGCGTAGGAGGGCGGCAATGGCATTCAATTTCCTCTTCGGCCGGCTCAGCCGGGACATGGGTGTCGACCTGGGCACGGCCAACACCCTGATCTACGTGCGGCGCGAAGGCATCGTGCTGCGGGAACCGTCCGTCGTCGCCAAGCGCGCCGACGACGGCCAGATCCTCGCGGTCGGGGAAGAAGCCAAACGCATGATCGGCCGCACACCCGGGGACATCATCGCCACCCGGCCGTTGCGGGACGGGGTCATCGCCGACTTCGATACGACCGCGGCGATGCTGTCTTATTTCATCCGCAAAGGGCTCCGCAACCGGACCCTGATGCGGCCGCGCGTCATCGTCGGCATTCCATCCGGCGTCACCGGGGTGGAGAAACGCGCGGTGATCGACGCGACCGAGCAGGCCGGCGCGCGCGAAGCCTACTTGATCGAGGAACCGATGGCGGCGGCGATCGGCGCGGGGCTGCCGGTGTCCGAACCCGTGGGCAGCATGGTCGTCGACATCGGCGGCGGGACGACCGAGGTCGCCGTCATTGCGCTGGGCGGAATCGTGACCGTGAAGTCGATCCGCGTCGGCGGCGACGAGATGGACGAAGCCATCATCCAGTACTGCCGCCGCGCCTACAACCTGCTGATCGGCGAGCGGACCGCCGAGGAAATCAAGATCTCCATCGGGTCCGGCTACCCCATGAAAGAAGAACAAACGATCGACGTCCGCGGCCGCGACCTCGTCAGCGGGCTGCCGCGCACCGTCCGGATGACCAGCTCCGAGGCGCGGGAAGCTCTGGCGGAACCGGTGGCGCAGATTGTGGAGGCCGTCAAGCAAACCTTGGAGCGCACGCCTCCCGAACTGGCGGCAGACATCGTCGATCGGGGCATTATTCTAGTGGGTGGGGGGTCGCTGCTGCGAGGGATCGACCGCCTGCTGATCGAGGAGACCGGGATGCCGGTGACCCTGGCCGACGATCCGCTCTCGGCGGTGGCGCTGGGGACGGGGCGGGCGTTGGAGGAGATTGAGACGCTGAAGCGGGTCCTCATTACGTCGAGGAAACTGTAGGAGGCGATTCACGATTCACGATTCACGATTCACCGGAGTCGGATCGTGACCGAGCTCATCCTTGCACGCAGAAGGATGGTGGTGTTCCTCACCCTGTGCGTTCTGTTGCTGGGGCTGCTCACCGTGCAGGCCCGCAGCCCGGACCGCCGGCTCATCGGGCCCTTCGGCACCGCCGTCCTGACGGTCCTGGGGCCGATCCAGGCGGGGATGGCCCGCTCGGCGCAGTCGGCGTCGGATGCCTGGGACCGGTATCTGGAGATCGGCCGCCTCCGCACCGACAATGCGCGGCTGCGCCAGCAGGTCGAGGAACTCTCCCGCGCCGTCAGCCTCCTCCGCGAGGACGCCCTGGCCTCCCGCCGCCTGGAGCAGCTGCTGGGGATTCGTCAGGCGGCCCCCGGCCGCACCGTTGCGGCCCGGGTGATCGCGCGCGACCCCGCGCGGTGGTTCAGCACGGTGCTGATCGACCGGGGCGCGTCCGCCGGCGTCCGCAGGAACGATCCCGTGATCAACGCCGACGGCGTGGTCGGCCGGGTCATCGAAGTGACTCCGACCGCCGCCCGCATTCTGCTGATCTCCGATTCCCGCAGCGCGGTCGGCGCGACCATCCAGCGCTCGAGGGATGCAGGCGTGGTCGAAGGCAAGGGCGGCGCCGCGCTGCAGCTAAACTACCTGTCACGCGAGGCCGCGGTGCGGGTCGGCGACCTGGTCGTCACCTCGGGACTGGGCGGGGTGTTTCCGCGCGGGTTGGTCATCGGAAACGTCGCCCAGATCGTCCGGGAAGAAGGCGCCCTGCTGCAGGGCGCGGTCATCCAGCCGGCGGCGCCGCTGGACCGGCTGGAGGAACTGCTCGTGATCGTGGGCACCCCATAGGAGGGGATTGGGGGAGTAGGTACATGGACTTGCCTAATCCCCTAATTCCCTAATCCCCTAATCCCGGGGGTTACGGGGTGCTGAAAGGGCCGGCCGGCAGGGTTCTAACGTACGGTGGCATCTTCGTCGCCGCGGCGTTGATCCAGTCGGCTTGGCTCGTCCGGCTGCAGTTGTGGGGCGCGGTCTTCGACCCGCTGCTGCCGTTGGTCGTGGGCATTGGGATCTTTAGCGGATCGGAAGCGGGCGCCGTTGCGGGGATTAGTGCCGGGCTGTTGGTAGATCTGCTCGGCGGCGCCACGTTGGGACTGCACGGTTTGGGTCTGATGGTGGTCGGGTTTGCAGCAGGACTGTTCGAACGCAGCATCTACCTCGAGGATCCGCTGCTGCCGGCCGTGGCGACGTTCGCCGCGACGGTGGCGGCAGAGACGCTGGTCCGGGTCGTGGTCGTGATCGCGCATCTCGGTCCCGTGCCATGGCCGGCCGTCGTCTGGGAGATTCTCGCCCAGGGTGCGTTGAACAGCGCCCTTGCCCCCTTCGCCTTCCGGCTCGTGCGGACCGTCGAGGAGCGCTTCCGGAAACGATACGAAGAAGGGTAACGCGGAGGCGCCTCAATGCGTGAGGCACGATCGCCGGCGCACCGGCTGACCGCGCTGGCTGTCCTCATCACCCTGCTGGTGGGCGTGCTCGTCGTGCGCCTGTGGCAGCTCCAGGTCCTCCAGGGGGCGTACTACCTCCAGCTCTCCGAGGACAACCGGGTCCGCGACTACGCCGTGACCGCTCCCCGCGGCGTGATCTACGATCGCAAGGGCCGTCCGCTCGTCACCAATCGACCCTCGTTTACCGTGGCCATCCTGCCCCTGGAGATGCGCAATCCCGATCAGGTCCTCCCGCGCCTGGCCGCGGTGGTGGGCGTCCCCGTTGAGGAGATCCGCTCGAAAATCGATCTCGGGCGGCCGCGGCCGTTCGAGCCTGTCCGGGTGCGCCGCGACGTCGGGCAGACCATCGTGGCGAGGATCGAGGAGAACCGGCTGGACCTGCCGGGCGTCGTCGTCCTCGTCGAACCCGTGCGCTCGTATCTCCAGGGCAGGATCGCCGCGCACGTGTTGGGGTACCTGGGCGAGATCTCGGAGGCCGAACTGGCCGGCCTGCGCGATCACGGCTACAAACTTGGAGATCTGATCGGCAAAGACGGGATCGAGCGTACCTACGAGCCGGTGCTCCGCGGTACCGACGGGAGGCTGCAGGTCGAAGTCGACGCGATGGGGCGGCCACTGCGCGTGCTCGCCCGCGTCCCCCCCGTGCCGGGCCGCTCGATCGTGCTGACCGTCGACCTCGACCTCCAGAAAGCCGCCTATGCCGCGCTGGCGGCCAGCGGGCACGAGTCGGGCGCCGTTGTGGCCCTGGATCCGCGCAACGGCGACGTCCTGGCGCTGGTCAGCATGCCGTCCTACGATCCCAATCAGTTTGCCGTCGGGATCAGCGCGCGGGACTGGGCGGCGCTCGTGTCGGACCGGCGGCACCCGCTGCTGAACCGCGCCAGCGGCGCCGCGTTTGAGCCGGGGTCGGTCTTCAAACTCGTCACCGCCACCGCGGCCTTGGAGGAAGGTCTCGCCACACGCTCCAGCGTCTTCTACGCGCCCGGGTTCTTCCGCCTCGGCCGCTGGGTGTGGCGGGACCTCGGGGTGTGGGGCAACGTCAACTTCATCACCGGCATCGCCAACTCCATCAACGTCGTGTTCTACACGTTGGGATACCGGCTGGGGGGCGAGCGGCTGGCCGCGTATGCGCGCCGGATGGGACTGGGGAGTCGGACCGGCATCGACCTGCCCGCCGAGGTTGCGGGCACGATTCCAAGTCCGTCCACCAAACAGCAGTTGGTCGGGGAGCCCTGGTATCCGGGCGATGCGGTGAACATGTCGATCGGCCAGGGTGCGGTCACTGTGACGCCGCTGCAGGCTGCGCGGATGATGGCGGTGGTCGCGAACACCGGGCGGCTGGTCCGGCCCCGGCTGCTGCTGCTGATCCTGGAGCGGGATGGATCCACACAGCGGACCCCGCCCGCGGTCGCGGCAGTGCCGTTCCGGGCGGCGACGTTCGCGACGCTTCATGAGGGGCTCGTCGCGGTGGTGGAGCGCGGCACCGGGCGGGCATCCAAGATCAATGGACTGCTCATCGGAGGCAAGACCGGCAGCGCGGAGAATCCTCGCGGGAAGCCGCACGCCTGGTTCGCGGGCTATGCCCCGGCTGGCAGTCCCAAAATCGTGCTGGTCGCGTTCGTCGAGCATGGCTACCGCGGCGGCCGCACGGCCGCGCCGATCGTGCGAGCGGTGCTCACGACCGCGTTTCCTCCGATCGGTCCGCAGGAGGCGCCATGAATCGACGCCTGCTGCGATTCCTCGATTGGCCGCTGCTGGTGACGACCCTCGCGCTCGTCGCCGGCGGGGTGCTGGTGCTCTACAGCGCGACGCACGCCGCAGGGACCGGACCGGCGTTCGTCAAGACGCGGGTGCTCCACGCCACCATCGGGCTGCTTGCCCTGGCCGCCCTGGCCGCCGTTGACTACCAGGCGCTGGCTCGGGCCTGGCGCCCGATCTTTGCCGGCACAGTCGTGCTCCTGGCGGTCGTGGACATCATCGGGCGCACCGCCATGGGGGCGCAGCGGTGGATTCCCCTCGGACCGCTGGGTGGATTCCAGCCGGCGGAACTCGCCAAGCTCGCCCTCATTCTCGCGGTCGCCAAGCTCCTGGAATCGCGGGAGTCCTGGTCCTGGCCTGCGGTGGCGGGACTGCTGCTGGTTGTGGCGGTCCCTGCGGGGCTGATCGCCGAGCAGCCGGACCTGGGAACGGCGCTGGTGCTGTTGACGATCTTCGTCGCCCTGCTGTTCGTCGGCGGCGCACCCGTGCGGGTGCTGGCCGCGCTCGCGGGCATCGGCGCCGCGGCGGCCCCCGTGCTGTGGGGCCTGCTCCACGACTATCAGCGCACGCGGCTGATGGTCTTTCTCGATCCCCACATCGACCCGCTTGGCGCGGGGTACGCGCTGATCCAATCCAAGATTGCCGTCGGCTCGGGCCAGCTGTGGGGCAAGGGGTTCCTAACCGGGACCCAGAACCTGCTGCACTTCATTCCCGAGCAGCACACGGACTTCATCTTCACGGTGATCGGCGAGGAATTCGGCTTCGCCGGGGCGATGGTCATGCTGGGGCTGTTTGCCATTTGGCTGTGGCGCGGGCTGGCCATCGCCCGCCAGGCCAAGGACCGTCTGGGCATGCTGCTGGCCGTCGGGGTCGTGGCGATGGTGGTGTTCCACCTGTTCGTGAACGTCGGGATGACCGTCGGGCTGATGCCCATCACCGGGATCCCGCTGCCGTTCATCAGCCACGGCGGGACCGCGCTGGTGATGATGCTCGCGGCGACCGGATTGCTGCTGAGCATCGGGATGCGCCGGAAAAAGATTCTGTTCTAAGGAGTACTCGATGGCGAAGGAGATCATTGCGAACGTCGAGCCGGTGGAGACTCGCGTCGCCGTCATGGAGGACGGCGCGCTGGTCAACATCTTCCTCGAACGCGGGGAGCCGCTGGCCGGCAACGTGTACAAAGGGCGCGTGGCGAACGTGCTGCCCGGGATGGAGGCGGCGTTCGTCGACATCGGGCTGGACCGGAACGCGTTCCTGCACGTCGGAGACATCCGCTCCCAGCGGCTGGCCGGCGAGGAGGTCGAGGAGTCGTTCGGCCGCGGCGCGATCGCCCAGCGGCTGCGCGTCGGTCAGGAAATCCTCGTCCAGGTCACCAAGGAACCGATGGGGACCAAGGGCGCGCGCGTCACGACGTACGTGGCGCTGCCCGCCTACTACCTGGTGCTGATGCCGACCGTGAACTACGTGGGCGTGAGCCGCCGGATCGAACACGAGGTGGAGCGGAAGCGGCTGCGGCAGCTGGCCGACAAGCTGCGGCCGAAGGGCATGGGGGTCATTGTGCGCACCGCAGCCGAGGGCGTCTCGGAAAAGGAGCTGGCCGACGACGTGGCGTTCCTGCAGGCGATGTGGGCGAAGGTCGAGGAGCGTTCGCGCAGCAGCCGTGCCCCCGCGCTCGTCTACCAGGACCTCCGGCTGATCCGCCGGGTCGTCCGGGACTTGTTCACCGGCGAGGTCACACGCTTCGTGATCGATTCGCCGGACGAGTACGCGCGCGTCTCGGAGCTGCTCGCTTCATTCGCGCCGCGCCTGCGCAGCCGGCTGCACCTCTATCGCGAAGGGGAGCCGATCTTCGAACGGTTCGGCGTCGAGAAGGAGCTGGACAAGGCGCTGCGCCGCAAGGTCTGGCTGAAGTCGGGCGGGTACGTCGTGGTCGACCGGACCGAAGCGCTGACCGTCATCGACGTCAACACGGGGAAGTACGTCGGCAAGACGGACCTGGCCAGCACGATCTTCCGCACGAACCTGGAAGCGGTGGGCGAGATCGTGCGCCAGATCGCCCTCCGCGACATCGGCGGCATTATCCTCGTCGACTTCATCGACATGGAGAACGAGCAGCATCGCCGCAAGGTCATGCAGGCCCTCAACGACGCCGTGCGGGGCGACCGGTCGAAGATCCATATCATCGACCTCACGGGGTTGGGGCTGGTGGAAATCACCCGCAAGCGCGTGTACCAGGATCTCGAGGAGGTCATGCGCATCCCGTGTCCGTACTGCGAGGGCCGCGGGCGGGTGCTCTCGCCGGAGACGATGGCCCTGCGCGTACGGCGCGAGCTGCGCAAGCAGCTGCGCACCAGCTCGGCGCCGGGGGTGATCGTAGAGGTCCATCCCGACGTCCACGCCCAGCTGTTCCGCGACGGTCCCGGGTGGCTGGCCACGCTGGAGACCCAGACGGGCCGCCGCGCCGCGGTCCGGCCACGCGAAGGCATGCACCTGGAACGGATGGCGGTGGTGGAAGTCGATGCACCGCAGTTGGTGGAGCAGGAAACGCCGGCGCGCTCGGGCGCCAAGCCGGCCGTCTACTGGCTGGACCGCGAGGCCGCGGAGCCGGTCGTCCTTGGGCGGCGGATCGACGACGACGAGGAGGAGGAACTCGCCGTGGCCGCGGGATCCGAGCGCGGCGGACTGGTCTCCAGGCTGCTGCGATTGCTGCGGCGGTCGTGACCGTGGTACAATAACACGCGAACTGCCGTTCGTCGAAGGTCGTTCGTCGACGAGGCAGTTCGTTTTTGCGGCCAACGCCGAGCGACCGACGACAAACGAGTGTGAGGGTGGGGTGCCACGGTGTACGCGGTGATCGAGACAGGCGGGAAGCAGTACCGAATCGAGCAGGGCACCACCGTGCAGGTCGAGCGGCTGGATGCTGAACCAGGCACGTCAGTGACGCTGGACCAGGTGGTGCTGCT
>DASYRL010000047.1:0-4136 GCA_036004445.1 bacterium | reverse complement strand
GCTCCAGACGCAGTACGAACGGCGCCGGTAGGGTCGCCGGGTCGGTGGCCGGAAAGCTGAACCACCGCGGCAGCTCGATGGCGCGCTGGACGCCGAGCCCGCCGTCGACGATGTTGCTGAACACCTGCGTGTTCCACTGCGGCTGGCCGTCACCGCCGGGCGTGCCGAACGCCAGGAACGGGCGTTCATCGCGGAACACCATGAACGGCATCAGCGTGTGCATGGTGCGCTTGCCGGGGGCGATGCAGTTGGGATGCCCGCGCTGCAGCACGAACCCGCGGCCCGCGCGGTTGTTGAGCATGATGCCGGTTCCCTCCACGATCTCCCCGCAGCCGAAACTCGCCGAGAGGCTGGTGATGTACGAGACGACGTTGCCCCAGCGGTCGGCGACGCAGAAATACGTCGTCTCGCCCACGGCCTCGGGCAGCGCCCCAGCCTGAGCCTCGACGGTGGCACCGCGCGGCTCGATCTCCGCGCGGCGGCGCGAGGCAAAGTCTTTGGACAGCAGGGTGTCCACGGGGGTCTGCACAAACCGGGGGTCTCCCAAGTACGCCAGCCGGTCGGCAACGGCGAGTTTCTTCGCTTCCGCCATGAGATGGACCGCCTCGGCGGACCCCCACTGCAGCTGCGCCGGTGCAAAGCCCTCCACGATGTTCAGCATCTCGAGCAAGACGATGCCCTGGGACGGCGGGGCGGTAGTGTACACGGTCCGGCCGCGGTAGGTCGTGGCGATCGGCGCGTAGACGTCTGACCGATGCTCGCGCAACTCCCGCTCGGTAATCAGCCCGCCGTGAGCGCGCATGTAGGCGGCGATAGCCCGGGCGATCTCCCCCCGATAGAATTCCTCCCGCCCGCCGGACGCAACCGCCTTCAGACTCTGCGCGAGATCCGTCTGGCGCACGATCTCGCCGGGGGTGGGCGGCCGGCCGGCCGGCAGAAATACCTTGGCGCTGGAGGGAAATTCCTCCAGGACCGACGCGGTGTTGCCGATCCAGAACGCGACCTTCGGCGCCACCGGAAATCCGTCTTCCGCGTAGCCGATGGCAGGATCAAGGAGATCCGCCAGCGTGAACCGTCCGGATCCCCACCGCTCCAACACGGTGACCATCGCGTCAACGGCGCCCGGCACGGACACGGACAGCATCCCGCGAAAGGGCATTTTCTCGAAGCCACGGCTGGTGAACCAATCCGCGGTGGCCGCGTACGGAGCGATCCCACTGCCGTTGAGCGCATGCAACGCACGGGCGGCAGCGTCCCAGATCAGAATGAACGAGTCCGCACCCAGCCCCGACATCATCGGCTGCACGACCCCCAGCACGCCCGCCACGGCCACGGCAGCGTCGATCGCATTGCCGCCCGTCATCAGGACCCGCAAGCCCGCCGCCGACGCCAGCGGATGCCCGGTCGCGATCATACCGTGGCGCGCCAGAACTTCAGCGCGACCCAGTTTCTCCCGGAGTGGTGGGTTGGATTCCATACGTTCGAGACGCTCGAAAAGATGTCGCGCTAGTTGGAAGTCCGAAGTTGAAAGTTGAAGATAACTTTTAACCTCCAACTTTCAACTTCCAACTGGTTTCTGGATGGCGCAGGCGATTCCCCTCGTGGCGGGAACTCTGTCCTCCGTGATCCGCCTATTCATCGCCCTGCTGGTGCTCGCCGCAGTGTTTTCCACGCCTGCCGCTGCGCAGACCATCGTGGCCACCATCGCCGGTGAAGACGCGACGGAAGCCAACAGCCAGAGCAAACTCGCGCGCGATGCGGGCGGCACCATCTATCTCGTCTATGCGGGACCGAGCGGCGGGTTTTCTCAGATCTACCTTGCCCGGTCGTCCGATGGCGGGAGACGCTGGCGGATCATTCCGGTAACGGCGGGGCGGGTCCATGCGCGGTTCCCCTCACTGGTCATCGACCGCGGCGGGACCGCGCACGTTGCTTGGACGCAGTATGACGGCGGCACCGGCCGCGTCTACTACGCTCGCTACCGTGAAGACCGGTGGACGCCGCCGGTGCGGGTCTCCACCGGCCTGCAGTATGCCGGCATCCCGTCGATCGCCGTCGATGCCGCCGGCACGGTCCACCTCGTGTGGTACGGGATACGGGCGCAGGCGCCCGTGATCCGCACCCGTCACGGATCCATCTACGAGATCCTCTACACGCACTCTCAAGGCGCACGCTGGCTGGCGCCGGTCGTCATCTCGCCGGGCATCCCCGACGCCATCAATCCCACGCTCGCCGCCGACGAGTCCGGCCGGCTGCACAGCGCCTGGTACCAGTTCGATTCCCGCGTGTATCAGGCGCGCTACACGCAGCGCGACGCGGCCTGGGCGCGCCCGGTCGACGTCTCGACCGGCGGCAGCGACGCGGCGTCGGTCGCCATGGCGGTGGAGTCCGGGGGCACCATCCACCTGGTCTGGGAGCAGCGCAGCGACAGCGGCACGCGCATCTTCTACGCGGAGAAGACGTCGCGCTGGAGCGGCCAGCAGCTGATCTCGGCGCCGGGCCAGCGGGCCTGCTGCCCGTCGGTCGCCGTCGACGCACAGCGCCGGGTGTACGTCGTCTGGGAATCCGACGACCAGCTGTACCTGAGCCGGCGCGACGGCAACTGGGCCGGCATCGACCGGCTGACCTCGCAGGCGGGAAATCACAACCCGGTGCTCGGAGGCAGCGGAGATCACGTCGATCTCGCCTGGGTCCAGCAGAGCGGGCAGAACCGGCAGGTGCGCTTCGCGACAATCGCCGGCGGCCCATCCGCAATGGCGACGCCTTCGCCCTCCCCGCGCGGGATCATCGTCCTCATCGTGATCGCGCTGCTGATCATCTGGCAGGTCCGGCGGATGAGGGCGGCCCAACGGCGTGCTTCGTGACTCGTGACTCGTGACTCGTAAGGGAACCAATTCCCATCTTCGGCGTGATCGCAAGCGGGCGTTCGTGCGCGGGCTGCTGCGCTGGTATGAGCGGAACCGACGCGACCTTCCGTGGCGGCGGACGAAGGAACCCTACCGGATCCTCGTCTCGGAAATCATGCTGCATCAGACGCAGGTCTCCAGGGTGATTCCGAAGTACCGTGAGTTCCTCCGCGCGTACCCGTCGCTCCGGACGCTGGCCAAGGCACCGCTGCGGGAGGTCCGCGAGGCCTGGTATCCGCTCGGCTACAACGTCAGGCCGGTGCGGCTGCACGCGATCGCGCGCACGGCGGTCCGACGCTACAAGGGCCGGCTGCCCAAGACGGCTGAGGAGCTGCTCCGGCTGAAGGGGATCGGGCGGTATACCGCGGCGGCGGTGATGACCTTCGCGTACGATCGCCCTCAGGCGATCCTCGACACCAACGTGCGGCGTGTGCTGCGGCGGGTATTCT
Organism: bacterium; assembly: GCA_036004445.1. Classification (GTDB taxonomy): domain Bacteria; phylum Sysuimicrobiota; class Sysuimicrobiia; order Sysuimicrobiales; family Kaftiobacteriaceae; genus DASXUC01. Next base: position 781 of record DASYRL010000047.1, on the reverse strand, counting down.
ACCGCGACGGCAGCGTTCCCGATCGGACGCTGTGGGCGCTGGCGGCGTCGCTGCTGCCGGTACGGCAGGGGTACGACTTCAACCAGGCGCTGATGGACTTCGGCGCCACGGTCTGCACCGCACGGGCGCCGGGGTGCGCGGCCTGTCCGCTGCGCAGCGTGTGCACGACGTTTCCACATCCGGCCTCCAAATGAACTTCGCCGGCATCCGCGCCGTCCTGTTCGACGCAGGGGATACCCTGATCGCGTACCGCCGCCCACTGCGCATCCTCCTGCAGGATTTCTTCATCGCGCACGACATCATCGTCACGCGCGACGTGATCGCAGAAACACTGGACGCGGTGAACCCACGCTACCGGAGTCTGGTGGACCGCATCCGGACCGTCGAAGATGAGCGGCGAATGTGGCTGGAGGTCGCGCGCGATTTTCTCGATCTGGCGGTGCCGCGCCACAGAGATCTCTATCCGGCCCTCGCGGAGTGGTTCGCCGGGAGCTGGCGCCATCTCAAGGTCTTCCGCGACGCGCGCCCCGCGCTGCGGGCGCTCCGCACGGGAGGCCTGCGCTTGGCCGTCGTTTCCAACTGGGAACCGTCGCTCGAGCAAACCCTCGAGCACCTCGGGCTCCGGGAGTACTTTGAAGCCGTAATTGTGTCCTCGGTCGAAGGCGTGTGGAAGCCGGACCCGGCGCTGTTCGGTCTCGCCCTGCAGCGGCTGCAGCTGGCGGCTGACCTGGCGGCCAGCGTCGGCGACAATCTCGAGCGCGACGTCCGCTCGGCCGACACG
>DASYRL010000046.1:0-23467 GCA_036004445.1 bacterium | reverse complement strand
CAGCGCAGTCAGCAGCCGCGCCGTCGCCTCAGGACCACCGCGCAGGATCTCGAGGACGAGATCGCGTTGCTCCCCCGACAGGCGGTCGCCGTTCAGCAGGCCGGTCAGCGTATCGAGTTCGGTCCCCCGTAGTTCGCCTTGGCTAAGTGCCACGCCGGTGACGACGACGTGAGGCAAATCGGCGGGTGCCAGGACACGCTCAATCCCGCCCAGCGCATCGAGGCTCTGCCGGTCGTGGGAGAGTCCCGCCAGCAGCGTCCCGAGCTCCTGCTCCGAGACGCCGGGCAGGATGGCGATGGACGCGACGTTGCGTAAGTAGAGGTAGTACGCGAGAGAGGACGCTCCCCCATCCTGCAGCGTCTCCCCGCCGATTCCGAGACGATCCCGGCCGACCTGGATGGTCAGCGGCCCCGCCGTCTGGAGGTAGCCCTGCATCGTCGCTCCAAGCCCCGGCAGGATGCTCTGCGCGACCGCGTGCTGCGCCGAATACAGCCCAAAGGTCTTGAGCGCGACGTGGAGCTGCCGCAATACGACCGCAAGGAGCTGCCGCTGCGAATCTTGCATCAATCGCATGATACCCTGAATACGACCATGGCGGAGCGCGCGGAAATCAGCGAAGCGGAGCGTGATGCGGCGCGGCTCGTCGTCCACCGGCTGGGCGGCGCGTTCCGGGCGGTACGGCTCTACTCGCCCGGGCACGGGTTTACCCAACGGGCCATTGTCAACGCGCTGGCCGCAGTAGACGCCTACCACCGCGAGCGCGGCCCCCTCAAGCTCGTCGTACTGCCTGAAGGGATTGCCTTCGACTTCGATCCGGCCCCCTATGAGGACGAGATGGCTTCGGAGTTTGTCCGTGCGCTGCGCGGCGGGCTCGTGCTCGTGCTGCATCTGCTCCCCGGCGTTGACGCCCAGGAGGTGCGCGCGCTGTTCGATGTCCTGCGCATGCCGCAGCCCGCCGTGCAGAAGGCCGGCGGGGCGGGAGTACTGCTGCGCCAGCGCGGTGTCCAGTGCATCGTCATCGACGAGTTGGGACGGGAGACGGTTGAGCCGGAACCGGAAGCCCCCTCACCCACACCCTCTCCCCCTGATGGGGGAGAGGGCACAGAGGAAGTACCCTCTCCCAGGGGGGAGGGCGCAGAAACATCACCCTCTCCCCGGAGGGGAGAGGGGAGGGTGAGGGTAACGGAACTCCCTTCCATCCCTCTGCCCGACGAGGAGCGCAGCGCGGCGCGTGCGGACCTGACCGGGTCATTTGGCGCAACCCTCACCGCGCACGCCGTCCGCCGGCTGCTCGACGTGCTGCCCGTGCTGGACTCCCAGCGGTTCGAAGAGGTCCTGACGATGCTTGAAGAACAGGCGGTGCCGTTGAGCGAGGCGGATGAGAGCCTTGGCGCGGTGCGGTCCATTGTCGCCGCGCTGTCGGACCTGGCATCGAAGCTGACCGATGCTCGGGCGGAGCTGTCACGCGCGTCTCTTCACCGGATCATGGCCGCGGCGGTGCGGGGGCCCGTTCACCGCGCCCTCGAGCGCGCGAGGCCGCCGGCAGCCGGCGATCCCGCGCTGGACCTGCTGCGTACGGCTCCCGATGAGTCCGTCCGCCTCCTGCTCGAGCTGGTTGCCGACGAAGACAGCCGCCAGGTTCGCCTCGAGATTGTCGACCTGCTCCCAACGCTGGCTGCGGGGCGGCTCGACCTGCTGGCCGACCATCTCGTCGACCCCCGCTGGTACATCGTGCGCAACGTGATCACGGTGCTGGCTCGGATCGGCACGCCTGAGGTCGTGCCGTATTTTCGGACCGGCATCGATCACCCGGACGCCCGCGTCCGGCGAGAGGCGGTGCAGGCGCTGGGCCAGATGTCCGCCGAGTCCGCCGAGGCGTTGCTGCTCGAGGCGCTTGCGCACTCCGATCCGGATACGCGGGCGCTGGCGGCGCGGTGGCTGGGCCTGCGCCGCGTGACCGATGCCGTGGCGCCGATGGCGGCGATTCTCGAACGGGAGCCGCTGGGGGAATCGATGCGGCTGAAGCACGAGGTCATCCGGGCGCTGGGGCGGATCGGTACGCTGCCGGCCCAGTCCGCGCTGCAGCGCGTCGCCCTCACCGGGGGGCTGCTGCGCGGGGACGAAGTCGAAGGACTGCGTCAGGCCGCCGCCGCGATCTTGGCCGAGCTGCGGAAGCAGCGGGGGAATTGATGGGCTCCGGCGCCGATCTCCTCCACGCCCTGGTCGTCGCGCTGCAGCACGTGCGGCTCTATGGAGCCGACCATGCCGGCGCCGCTTCGCTTGTGGATCGCATCGACGCACTCGTGAACGAAGAACTCAACGTCAGCCCGCGGCTGCGTATCGGGATCGGCGCGGGCACGCTGACGGTGCGGCGCGAGGCGTTCCGGGCGGAAGAGCGCGAGGCCGGGCTGATCATCGGGCATCTGGCGGCCCGCCGGGTCGGCGGTCTGGTGATCCGACGGGACGTGAGCCGTGCTGAGCTATTCTCGCTGGTGCGCTTCCTGGCCATAGAACCCGAAGAGCTCATCGCCGAAGGCGGGCTTCAGGAGGCGCTGCTCAGTACGGGGGGCAGCCACATCGACGTCGAGCCGCTCACCGCCGCGCGCAGCACGCCGCCGCCAGACCCGTCCGGAGCCTACGCAGCCTCACTGGCGGTCGTGGCGGGCATCTACCGGGATGTGACCCGCGCTCAGCCCGCCGACGTCGCCCGCGCCAGGATGACCGCCGAAGCGGTGATCCGGGCTTTGGACGACACGCCCGCCGTCCTGTGGCGCGCCGCCGTCGCCCGCGACCACGACGAACTCGATCCGGCGCACGCCGTGGCCACCGCCGTGTTCGCGTCGACCGCGGCCAGAGGGCTGGGTCTCGCCGGGACCGATCTGGTCGAACTAACCACCGCGGCCCTGCTGCACGATGTGGGTCTCTTCCTACTACCTGAGGACGTGCGGGTGATGGAGCGCACGCGCATGGGCCCCCGGCCGGGGTGGCGGCACATGGCTGAGGGGGCGTATCTGCTGCGCGACCTCAGCTCGGATCAGACCCTGCCAATGGTGGTTGCGCTGGAGCATCATGGGGGAACGCCGGAGATCCCCGGACTCTTGCTGTCCCAGTCCCAGTTGATCGGGGCCGCCGACTACCTGGACGCCCTCACCGCTGATCGAGATCCTGACCGAGCGGACCGTTCGCTGGGTGAAGTGCTGCAGGAGCTCACCAACGATCCGGGTCCCCAGTTCACCAGAGCGCACATCCACGCTCTCGTCGAGACCTTCCACAGCATGTCGGCGGGCGGCGTCGACCTCTCCAAAGTCCTGTGAATGGTGAATCGAGAGTAGCGAATCGTGATACCATACCAGAGGTCGTCATCGAACAGGCGAGGCACCAGTGGCGAAGGTTCACCGTAAGCGCATCGGAGATCTCCTGGTCGAATCGAACGTCGTCACCCCCGACGAACTGACGCGGGCGCTGGCGCGTCAGCGGGAGACGCGCCAGCGCCTGGGTCGGGTGCTCGTCAGTATGGGGTTGGCAACCGAGGAGGAGATCGCCCAGGCGCTGGCGGGGCAGCTGGGTCTGCAAGCCGTCGACCTGTCGATCCAGCGCATCGATCCCTCCGCCGTGCGGCTCCTGTCGGAGGCGATGGCCCGGAAGCACCGGCTGATTCCGCTGTACTCCGCCGAAGGAGCGCTCCTGGTCGCGATGGCGGATCCGCTCGACGTCTTTGCCATCGACGACGTCGAGATCGCCGCGAAGCGGCCCATCAGGCCCGTGGTTGCCACCGAATCGCAGATTAACGCCGCGATCGAGCGCGCGTACGGGATGGGCGCGGCCGCGCAGGCGTTGATGGGGGAGATTGGCGAGTCGAAGGATGCGGCCGTTGCGGCCTCGTCGGACGGGGCCGACGACGCTCCCGTAGTGCGCCTGGTCAGCCTGATCCTCACCCAGGCGGCGAAGGATCGCGCCAGCGACATCCACGTCGAGCCGGGGGAGCAGGAAGTCCGGGTCCGCTACCGCATCGATGGCGTCCTGCAGACGGTAATGAATCTCGGCGTGGACGTGCACCTGTCGCTGATCGCCCGCATCAAGGTCCTCGCACGCCTCAATATTGCCGAACGCCGGCTGCCGCAGGACGGGGCGTTTGAAGAGCAAGTCGATGGCCGGCGGTTCGACTTTCGCGTCTCCACGATCCCGACGCTCTACGGCGAGCGGGCCGCGCTGCGTCTCCTCGATAAGACTCAGGGCCTGCTGTCGCTCGAGGAGCTGGGAATGCACCCCGCGGCGCGCCACCGCTACGAGACGCTGATCCACCAGCCTTACGGCATCATTCTGGTCAGTGGACCGACCGGCAGCGGGAAGACCACGACACTGGTCAGCAGTCTGGCGATCCTCAACTCCGTGGACCGTAACATCATCACCATCGAAGACCCTGTCGAGTACCAGCTGCCGGGCGTGAACCACATTCAGGTGAACCCACGCGCCGGGCTGACGTTTGCCACGGGGCTGCGGTCGATCGTCCGGCACGACCCCGACATCATCATGATCGGCGAGGTGCGCGACGTCGAAACCGCGGAGATCGCGGTGCAGGCGGCGCTGACCGGCCACCTGGTGCTCACCACGATTCACACGAACGACGCCCCGGGGGCGCTGACCCGACTGCAGGATATGGGCATCGAGCAGTTCCTCGTGGCCTCGGCGGTCATCGGCGTCGTCTCACAGCGGCTCGTGCGGCTGCTCTGCCCCCACTGCAAGGTTCCCGAGCCGGCGCCGGTCGAGATCGTGGCCTGGCTGGAATCCATGGTCAAGGAGCCGCTGCCGCCCGCCCAGTTCCACCGCGCGCGTGGGTGCGCGCAGTGCCGGCACACCGGGTACCTCGGACGGACCGGGATCTACGAAGTCCTGCCGATGACCGAGTCAATCCGGCGCCTCGTCCTGGGACGGGCGTCGGCGTCTGAACTGGCCGAGGCGGGGCGCGCGGAAGGGATGGCCACGATGCGCGTGGACGGCATGCTCAAGGCGATGCGGGGATTGACGACCGTGGAGGAAGTACTCCGCGTTACGAGGGTGGAGGAGCCCGCGACGTAGTAGTCATTGCGAGGAGCGTAAGCGACGAAGCAATCCCAGATCTGAGATTGCTTCGCTGCGCTCGCAATGACGGCAGAAGATTACGCGCTTTTCGCCGCCGCGGAACGAATCGCTTCGAAGATCTCCGCCGCCGGCATGTCCTTGATGAGCAAACCCGCGATCCCGCTTCGGCTGATCTTATCCTTGTCCAACGCCCCGGGGTAGGCCGTCAGGAGAAAGACCCGCACCGCGGGGTGCTCGCGGGTGATTGACCGAGCGGCGGTGAAGCCGTCGAGCCCGGCCATCCGGAAGTCCATCAGGATGACGTCTGGGCGCAGCGTGCCGGCGAGGGTCACGGCGTCGCTGCCGTCGGCGCCCTCGCCGATGACCTCGAGGTCGTCCTGCGTCTGCAGCAGGCGGGCCATCCGCTGGCGGAATCCCGCGTTGTCGTCAACCAGCAGCACGCGAATCTTAGCCACCTCGACCTCCGGCCTTGTCGTGAGTGTAGCCATGGACCTGTCGGCCCGTCCATGGGCCTTAAGTACCAGGCCAACTGACGTCTTCCCAGTCCTCCCAGTCCTCCCAGTCTTCCCTGTCTTCCCTGTCAGGTCCGCAGACTGAGAAGACTGGGGAGACAGGGTAGACTGGGCAGACGCCCTTACTCGCCGGGAGGCTGCACAAGGCCGGCCCGTAAGGCGTAGACGGCCGCTTGGGTCCGGCTGTTCACGTGGAGTTTCTCCATGATGTTGCTCAGGTGGTTCTTCACGGTCCGGTCGCTGATGCTCAGCCGCTGCGCGATTTCCTTGTTGGCCAGGCCCGCGGTAACCTGCTGGAGGATCTCGACCTCGCGGCTCGTCAGGGGCGTCAGCACCGAGCTGAGGTCCGTGACCTCCCGGGTCCGCGCGAACTCACGCATGACTTTGGCCGCCACGGACGGCGCCAGCAGGCCCTCACCCTGGTAGACGACCCGGATCGCGTTCATCAGCTCGTCGGGGGTGGTGTCTTTGAGCAGGTAGCCCATCGCGCCGGCCTTGATGGCTTCGAAGAGGTACTCCTCGTCGGCATGCACGGTGAGCATGATCACCCCCGTGCGCGGGCTCATCGTTTTGATGACCCGTGCCGCCTCCAGACCAGACAGGTTCGGCATCGCCACGTCGAGGAGGACGATGTCCGGCGCCAGCTGTTCGACGAGCTCGATGGTCTCCTCGCCCGACTCCGCTTCGCCGACGATCTCGATGTCGTCGGCGGTTTCCAGCAGGCGGCGCACGCCTTGGCGAAAGAGCGCATGGTCGTCGGCGATCAGCACGCGCATGGCGCGGGACTTAGTCATGGTTGTCTCCTATGGGAATACGGGCCGTGACGACCGTCCCGCGTCCTCGGGCGCTGTCGATCTGGAGCGTGCCGCCGACGAGTGTGGCTCGTTCCTGCATTGACGTCAGACCCAGATTGCGCGGTGAGCGGGGGCGCGCCAGGTAGCCGGCGACGTCGAACCCGCTGCCATCGTCGCTGACGCTGAGCGTGCAGGTCGAATCCGCGACGTCGAGGCGGATCGTCACTGCCGACGCCTGGGCGTGCGTGCGGACGTTCGCGAGCGCCTGCCGGGTGATCGCCAGCAACGCATGGCGAACGGCCGATGGAGGCCGCGAATCGTCGCCGGTCGCGACCACGGTCGTTTCCACGCGGTTCCGGCGTTTGAACTCCCGCGCAATGGCTTCCAGTTCGGAGACCAGTCCGACCGGCGTCTCGTCTGCCCGCCGCAGTTCGCTCATGAATTCGCGCAGTTCGCGCATGCCCCGTTCCAACAGGCCGCGGAGTTCCTTGAGCTCTCCGCCGATCCGGTCGGCGGCCGTGCCGGACTGCGCGGACATCGCCGAGAGATCGGTCTGCAGCAGCGCGTCGGCCAGCGTTTGGGCCAATCCATCGTGCATCTCCCGGGCGATCCGCCGCCGCTCCTCGACCACGCCGATATCCACGAGGCGGTACGCCGTGCGGGCGGTGTGGACCGCGGCGGCGACGTGGCGGCCGAGCGCTTCCAGCAGGTGGCGGGACGTGGTCCCGCCGTTAGGCAGGCCGAGTCCGAGCGCGCCGACGTTCTGGTTGCCGAAGCGCAGGGGGACACAGGTGACCTGTGTCCCCGCTCCGTTGCCGCTGCGGATCTCGTTGAACGTGTTCGCGGCCAGCAGGGACGGCAGCAGCGCCCGGGCGCGGGTGCCGTCGATGCCGCGCGCCGCCACGATGTCGATGTTGGCCGTGTCCTCGCGCTCGAGTGCGAGCACACCGAACGTCGCGCCGGTCAACGACTGGGCCGTTTCCAGCAGCGACGGCCACAGGACGGCCGGCCCGCGGACGATGGCCTCGCTCAGTCCGGTCTGGCTGCCCGTCAGGTCATCGAGGGCGGCTGAAACGATGCGCTCGAATTGGGCCCGGAGTAGCAACCCCGCCAGCCCATGGGTGGCCAGCTCCGCGGTCTTCAGGTTCTCCGCGGTGAACTGTGCCCGCGAGGCGAGCCGGTTGACGTTGAGGATGCCCAAGGGCTGGCCGGTGACGACCACGGGGAGGCACATCGAGGATCCGATCTCACGGCGGGTCAGGCGGAAGGGACCTCCGACCTGAGGGGTCAGTAGAACCGCCCGTCCCTCCTGAATAACCGCTCCGGCAATACCCTCTCCACGCCGGACGCGCGCCCCTGAGTACGACTCTGCCAGACCCTGTGAGCTGAGGATTTCCAGCTGCTCGGAGTCCGGATTGAACAGCATCAGCGAGCCGCTGTCCCCTCGGAAGAACCGCAAGAGGACCTGGAGTACCCGCTGGGCGGATTCAGCGACAGGCGCTTCTTCGATAACGAGATTCCGGATTGCCTCGAACACGCCTTGCTCGTCGGCGCGCTGGTCGAGGCGGCGGGTGGCGATCGCTCCCGCATTAGCGGCCGCCAGCAGGCTGGTGGCGAGCACGGCCCACGCGAGCCACCGGTCAGGTCCGACGGTCGAGCCCGGGATGGTTGGTAGTTGAAGCGCGGCCAGGGCGGCGGCGGCAATGGTGCCGGTGACGTGTCCCGACAACAGGCCGATCGTCCCGACGACGAGGAATCCCAACCCGATCATCTGCTGGGGATACGCCGACGTATACGCGGCGACTGCCACAACGCCGAGGTCGAGCAGCAGCGCGATGCGCGCTACGCGCTCGGTCGCCGCGGGCCAGATTGAGGCGGCAAGCGTCGCCGCGAGCGTATAGGCGAAGATAATGGCGTAAAAGCCCAACGTGGCCTCCGGCCAGAGCAGGCCGGGTCGGAACGCCTGCAATCCGATCACGGCGGCGAAGAACAGCCACCGCACGGCTAGCGTTGCCTGGGCCAGTTGGGGAAGTCGGTCTTGCGTCCCTTTCATTGCGGCTGGTGATTTCGGTTCCCCCTCACCCTGACCCTCTCCCCCTATATGAACCCTCTCCCGCTGCCGGGAGAGGGTAGGGTGAGGGGTTCCAACTTGTCTGTCCCGTTTGCCCTGAGCCTGTCGAAGGGCGAACCTGGGAGTTGATGTTCATGTGCTTTGATGCTATGATGCTACCATGCCCAAGGTTCGAACCACCCTAACGCTTGATCAAGAAGTGCTCCGCGCCGTCAAAGTGCGCGCGGCGCGCAGCGGCAAGGGCGACAGCGCGGTGATCGAGGAGGCCCTTCGACGAGACCTGGGACTCGACCGATTGGAACGGCTCTGGGCAAGGAACCGGCTATCTGAGGAAGAGGCCCGTCAGCTCGCGGTAGAGGCACAGCACAAGAGCCGGCGCCGTCGGCGCTGATCCGTGCGGGCGGTCCTCGACCCGAATGTCATCATTTCGGCTCTCCTTTCGCCCTCGGGCGCCCCGGCGCGTCTATTGCAGGCCTGGGTGCAGGGGCGGTTCGAGCTCATCGTGTCCCCGCTGCTCCTTGCCGAGCTTGAACGTGCGCTGGCATACCCTAAACTGCGGAAGCACATTACCTCAGAAGAGGCACGCGAGATTGTCGCGTGGCTCTCCGAATCCGCGACCTCAGCGAACGACCCAGACATTCTTCCGACCGTGCGGTCCTCCGACCCAGGGGATGACTATCTGGTTGTGCTCGCAGAGAACATGCAGGCTGCATTGGTATCGGGCGACGAACATTTGCTCGCGCTCGCGAGCAAACTCCCAATTTACTCACCCGCCGACTTCCTTCGTCTCCTGGCCGTTCCCCACCGCTCGCCCTGAGCTGTCGAAGGCCGATTTTCGGTAGGCCTTCGTGCTTCGATGTGCTCAGCACGAACGGAACCAACTCTAGTCCTTTTGGTCGATTGCGGCGACTGAAACGAGCCGATAGAATGGCCGCGATGGCCAGATACGTGTACCGTGCCCGCGGGCGCGCGGGGGTCCTGGAGACCGGGACACTGGAGGCAGAGAACGAGCGGGCCGCCGCCGTTGCGCTGCGCGGCCGAGGATTCATGGTCACCTCGCTCGTCAGGCAGGAAGAGGCTGTATCCGCCGCCCGCCAGGTCAGCCGGTTCTTTCGTGTCAATCGAACAGAGCTGGTGCTGTTCACGCGCCAGCTCGCGACGATGATCTCGGCAGGCCTGCCCATTGTCAGCGCCCTGCGCGTGCTGGAGGAACAATCCACTAACCCCCGATTGAAAGAGATCATCGCCAGTGTGCGCGTGGGCATCGAGCAGGGGGGAAGTCTGTCCGGGGAGATTGCGAAGCACCCACAGGCATTTTTCGAATTCTACGTGAACACCGTGAGGGCGGGGGAAGTCAGCGGAGTGCTAGACACCTCGCTGAATTATCTGGCCGACTATCTCGAGCGGGAACTGGATCTCATTCAGCGCGTCCGGACGGCGGCGACGTATCCGTTGCTCGTGCTTGGTTTCACAATGTTAGTGGCCGTCGGCGCAATAATCTTCATCATCCCGTCATTTGCTTCGATTTTCGCGTCCTTCAAGATCGGCCTGCCTCTGATTACGGTGGTCATGCTGCGAGTGAGCCAACTGGTCCGGCAGTTCTGGTGGCTGATCTTGTTTGGCTTCGGCGGCATGGTCGTCGGCATCTTCGTGCTGCGCGGATCCCCCGGCGGGCAGCGTCTCATTGACCCGCTGATGCTGCGGGTGCCGATCATGGGGCCGATCGTGCTCAAACTCGCCTACGCGCGCTTCGGCCGCTCGCTGGCGGTGGTGATCCGCAGCGGCGTACCGATCCTGGAGGGCCTCACGGCGGTCGCGGGTGCGTTGGGCAACCGGGTCGTTGGCGATGCGGTCGAGCGGGCCCGGGGGCGCATGCGGGAGGGACAGTCAATGGCCGACGCCCTCAGCGGGAGCCCGCTCATGCCGCCGATGATCGTGCAAATGGTGCGCGTCGGTGAAGAGACTGGAGCGATGGAGGATATCCTGAACAAGGTCGCCGAATTCTACGAGCGGGAGGTGGACAACACCGTCAAGCGTTTCGCCTCCATCATTGAGCCTGTTCTGATCATTGGTGTGGGAGCCGTCGTCGGTTTAGTCGCACTTTCCGTTCTTCTTCCGATCTGGTCCCTGGTTTCCAACCTGCCGCGGTAGGGTCTGCCGAGACCCATGGGCCATTCGGCCCACGGCCCGGACGAAGTTCCCATTGTCCGGTCAGGGCCCCTGAGTAGCATTAAGACTGCAAGGATTCAAAAGCGAGGCTGCCCGCTGACGCGGGGCCGCGGAACCGGGGACAGCCAAATCTGAGGAGGAGACGAAGATGCATCGGATCTGGAAGGCGCTGCGGGATCGGCGGGGGTTCACCCTCATCGAGATCGCCATCGTCATCGCCATCATCGGGATCCTGCTGCTGATCGCCCTGCCCCTGTTCACCGGAGCGCGGACACGGGCGTACGTCGCAGAGGCCCGACAGATTGCGTCGGAGTGGAAAGCACTGGAGTGGTCGTGTCTCGTTGAGAAGAACTTCAAAGCTGAAAAGTGCGATACTTTCAGCAAGGTCGGATGGACAAAACCCATCAACTCGGAGGCATGGCAGTGGACGGGCGACACGAACTTGATTTGTGGCGATGATACTGACTTTCCTATCGCAGTTGCCACCACGACATGTACTGCTGACGACGACACGACGACCTGGTTTGGAATCCGGGTGGCCACCACCGGTGACGTCTCAGGCCTTACGCAGCCTTACCTCCTGGTGTTAAGGACTGACAATGGACTCACAGCGGAGAGTGCCGCCAATGGGGTGCCTGTTGAAGATCCAACCCCATGAGCACAGGGTAGGGTAACAAGCGGTGTGGCAGGGGGCGGCATGAGCCGCCCCCTTGTATTATGGATGCACGAGTGCGGAGAAACACACGATCTGGCCAGCGAGGCGTCAATCATGCTGCGGAGTGAGCGTGGGATGACCGCCATAGAGATTCTCATCGTCTTGATCTTGTTCGGGATACTGACGTTTGTGGCGGTGGGTCGACTCACCGGGTACCGATCGCTGCTGGCCCTCCAGGCGCTCGCCCGTTCCCTGGCCGGTGACGTCCGGCTGACGCAGCAGCAGGCGGTCGCCCGGGACGAGAACTACCGGCTTGCGGTCACTGCTGGGACCCCCGGCTACTACCGTATTGAGCGGGTGGCGGACAGCACCGCGGTCAAGCAGGTTGAACTGCCCGTCGACGTGACCCTTACCATGGCTGGATTCACGTCAAACACTGTGGAATTTGCGGCCACGGGAGCTCCCTTAGTGACTGGCAGTTTTTGCTTGACGAACACGACCGGCTACTCAGTGACCGTCAAGGTCCGGCCGGCAACCGGCCGATCCGAGATCCTCGACGGATTGGTGGAGGATTGCGTGCCTTGACGGCTACTCATCCGAGCGGTACCATAAGCCTATAGGACATGAGGACATCTTGCCATAAAGGAGAGCGCCGTGCCAACCACCTTGAACGTCGCAGAGGCCAAGCGTCGGCTGTCTGAGTTGATGAGTCGGGTGGCCTACAAGGGGGAGCGTTTTCTCATTCAGCGCCGCAATGTCCCGATGGTTGCCCTGGTCCCCGCTGATGATCTGGCGCGACTCGACCAGGCACCCAGTGCAGGCCGCGGACTGCTGGCCGCGATCGGCGCGTGGGCAGACTTCGATGAGCTTGACGAGCTCATCCATCACATTTATCGGCAGCGCGGTCGGGCGAAGGACCGACAGGTCCCAATCGAGCCTTAGATGTACCTGTTCGATACCGATACGCTGAGCGAGGTCTTGAAACGGGCCCCGTCGCCCCGATTGCTGGCGCGGCTGGCTGCAGTTCCTGCGGAAGAACAGTTCACAAGCGCCATCACAGTGGGCGAAATGGTCTACGGCGCCTACCGGAGCCAGAGACGCGACCATCTCCTGCGTCAACTCGGCGAACGCGTCTGGTCACAAGTGCGAGTCCTCCCCTTCGATCGGGCGGCAGCTGAAAGGTACGGAGCGCTGCGGGCGCGGTTGGAGGAGACTGGCACGACGGTTGCTGAGCCCGACCTACGCATCGCCTCGATCGCGTTGACGCACGACCTGACGGTTGTGACGGGCAACACGCGGCATTTCCAGCGAATTCCAGAACTACGAGTCGAGAACTGGATGTGAGGCGTCTCCCTGGTCACAGGGTCTCAGAGCAGGGCATGACGCTCATCGAGGTCGTCGTCGCGATGTTCGTGCTCACCCTTGCCCTGGTGGCGATGTACGGGATGACGAACTTCATCATGCGGGAGTGGGTCATCGCGCAGAGCCAGACAGACGTGCAGCAGAACTTACGAGTCCTCCTGGACCGCCTGGCGCGCGACGCTCGGCGCAGTTCCGACGCCCGGGTGTACGTGGCGCCCAACGCCTCGTGTCCGGCGGCGGCCTCGGGGACGCAGTGCCTGGACTTCGACTCTACCGCGTTCATCGCGTCAGACGTCGGCACCAACCTGAACCCACCCCAAGAAGTCTGTCTGGAGGAAGCCGACGGCCTCGTCGTCTCGGGCACGCTGTTCTTCCTGTCGCCGTACAAGTATGAGGCGGCCGCCATCAGCTGTCTGGCCGGTGGCTGCAGCGGCAGCCTGGTCTGCCCATCGGGGTCCACCAAAGTCGGGTTTTCGGCCCCATTGACGTACCCTCGTCAGCAGGGAGAGGTGGTGACGCCGCTGCCGGCGCGCTACGAGCTTGACAGCGGCGGGCAGGTACTCCGGAACAGCACACCCATCGCTGCCGGCGTGATGGCGTTCACGATCACGCGCCCTCAGACCACGCTCGCCTCGGCCGCGAATCTGGGGAGCGCGACGATCAGCGTGGTGAGCGCCGCATCGTTCGTCGTCAACGACGTGATCGGGATCGGTCAACTCGCTCCCTCCTCCACGTGCGCGACTCCGTTGGAGACGGTCAAGGAGTACAAGGAGGTACGCACGATCACCGCGATTTCGGGGACGACCATCACGCTGAACGCGCCGCTTGCGGCCTGCCACGCGATCGGCCGGCCGGTGACCGCGCAGGTATTCACGGTTTCGGTTTCGGGCAGCCAGACGACCGGCAGCGGGGTGGCGCAGACGGCGCAGCTGTCGATGCAACTTAGGCTGCGAGACTAGCATACGGTTGTCATTGCGAGGAGCGCACGCCCTAGCCCTGGGACCGAAGCCGCGAGGCTGCGCAGCAGCCGTGGCGGGAAGCAATCTCGAGATTGCTTCGCTTCGCTCGCAATGACCAATGGGGAATAGGAGGGTCGATAGGAGATGCAAGGTCGGTTGAAAGGGGAGCGGGGCGCCGCCCTGACCGTCGTGTTGGTCCTGATCGTGCTCTTGACTGTATTGGGGCTGGCCATGGTCAACAACGCGTTGACCGAACTGTCCATTTCCGGTAACCAGCGCTTCGAGCTGGCCGCGCTGTACCTCGGTGAGGCCGGCGTGAGCGACGCCCTGAACCGACTGAGCGCCGATGCGAACCTTGGCCAGGTCGCCGCCTGCACGATCGGTACCTTGACATTCCCTGCAGTCACGCTGGAGAGCGGAACGTACGGCGTCTGCGTCCAGAGGATTGGTACGATGCGTCTGATCTGGTCGACGGGACACGCCAAGGACGATCCGGCCGACCTAACCGATCTCGCGACGAAGACCGTCCAGTACTCCGTCCGGGTCATTCCCAATGCGTTTACGTACACGATCTATGGTCTGCGGAGCATCCTCCTGCGTGAACGAGTCATCAGCAGCGGGACATACGCGCCCGTGGTCATCAACACGTTCCCGGCGACCCGGCCGATGGCGATGCGCGGAGGACCTGTGACCGCCGGCACGGGTGTGCCCGTCAGTATCGATATCCAACATGCGGCGACCCAGATCATCGGCGGCTTGTCGACAGCACGGGGGTATTCGCTGAGCGGCGGCGCAGTAGATCCGTGCCAGCCAACGGGAATCTACCAGTGCGACATCAATACGAACGGTCCCGCGTTTCCCACGTTCTGCGTGCGCATCTCAGAGCCGTGCGCCGATGCCGACAGCTTCGAGGCCAAAGCCGCCGCCGACGATTGCGGGCGCGTGGGAGGTTGCTACTTTGCGACCTCGGGGGCGTTCACAACCTGGGTCAACAATTGCAATACGACAAGTTGCACCGTCGCGGCGGATGGGAAGCTTCTGGGTCCGGCGGTCTTCTACGTGGATGATGGCACGACGCTCAGCGAAGCGATGAACATCAAAGAAATCATCGGCACCCTGATAATTGGCACGGGCAACCTCACGGTCAATGCGGGGTTTACCTATAAGCCGTGTCCTGATCCTTCGGTCTCAGCTAGTTGCAGCGAGCCGGCTCTCGTCGTCAATCGAAGCCTGATCTTCAATGAGACAGCGCTCAACGACCAATGCCGCGACGTGCTGATCGAGGGGCTGTTCTACATCGAAAATCAGGACCTGTTCATCGACTTCGCGCCCGACCCATCCAACACCCAGGATTGCGATCCCAATACCTCTGGGAATCAGAAGAAGAACATTGCCGTCCGCTTCGGGATGATCGTCGGGAAGGAAGACGTGACGCTGCGCGGCTCCATCCGCGTCGAGTTCAACCCCGCGCTGCTGGACGTGCTTCCCCCGTCGCTGCTCAACGCCAGCACGGCCACGCCGACGCTGATCCCGATTGGGTGGATGAGCCGCTGATGGCAGGGACCATGGACCGGGGACCAGGGATCAGCGACCAACGATTTCTTAGTCATTGCGAGGAGAGTGTGAGCCGAAGCCGCGAGCCCGTGAGGACATGGCGGGACGAAGCAATCTCGTCGTCATCCGACAGGTCGAGATTGCTTCGCTTCGCTCGCAATGACTGCATTTTCGAGTCACGAGTCACGAGTCACGAGTCACAAAGTGGCCTCGCCCTCATCGAACTCCTGGTCGCCCTGGTCTTGATGGGTATGGTGATCTTCCTGCTCGGCGCGTACTATCCGCTCGCGTCGCTGACGGCGGTGAAGGGACGCGACGAGACGACAGGGGCGCAGCTGGCGGCGTCGCGGCTGGAGCAGGTGCGCAGCCGGCCTTTCAGCTGGGTCTCGCAGGCAAACGTCAACGGGTCATTCAACTTTGCGTCGGGCAATGCGAATTGCCCGGGGAACGACACGGAGGTATTGAACGCCGCCGGGACCTGCTACGAAAACGCCACCGAAACCGGGGTCAAGTACACGCGCGTCACGGCCGTCACGACCTCGTACTCCGGGCAAGCGAAGCTCACCAAGATCTCGGTCATCGTGAAGTGGCCGCAGGCCGGCGCGACCTGTACGCTCAGCGGTCCCACGGAAGCCGACACGCGGTGTTTGGTTCTCAGCACGGTGATCGTGAATTTCCCATAGTGGGGGGACTCAGTGAGAGCAGCACGAATAGAGGGCTGATTGCGATGGCGGTACGCGACTTTCTGCAAATCGGCGCCGTCGGCCTGGGGATCGACGTCGGGAAGGCCTCGATCAAGGCCGTCGAGATCCGCCGGACCTCGAAGGGGCTCGAGGTCGTTCACCTGGGCCAGCAGCCGACTCCTGACGGCGCGGTCGAGGGCGGCATCATCCTCGACCGCAGCGTGGTGGCGCAGGCCGTATCGTCCCTTCTCGCATCTGCCGACGTCCGCAGACGGCGCGCCGTGATCTCCGTTACCGGCCAGAACGTCCTTGCCCGCGTGCTGCGGCTACCCCCCATTCCGGAGGACGAACTCAAACAGGCCATCAAGTGGGAGGCCGAACGCCACCTCCCGATCCCTGTCGACGAGGCCGTCATCGACGTGCAACTGGTGCGTGAGGTGACCGACGATGGCCAGCGACAGATCGAGGTGCTGCTGGCGGCGGCGCCCGAAGGTCTCGTTATGAGTTACATCGATACTCTGGAAGCCGCGCACATATACGTCGAAGCGGTTGAGATCGGAGCCCTGGCGGTCACGCGCGCGCTGCGCTCGCAGGTGGCGAATGGGACCCACGCCGTGATCGAGCTGGGGGCGTCCACGACCTGTGTGTCGATTGTGGCGAACGGCATCCCACAGTTCAGCCGCACCGTGCCCATCGGCGTGGAGCAGGGACGCCCATCAACAGGCTCAGGGCAAACGGATGTGGTGCAGGCAGGCATGGCTGCAGGGTATGCTGCGCTCGGCGGGCTTACGGTTCAGCTCCGCCGCTCGCTCGACTACTATCGGGCGCAGTTCGGCGGGGCCAGCATCGACGACCTTATTCTGTGCGGAGGCGGAGTGGGGGTGCCCGACGTGCTTGAGGCGCTCTCGGGCGAGCTCGAACTTCCCGCCATCCCAGCTGCACCGTTCGCCGGCCTGGTCATTCCCAGCGCCTTTGAAGCCGCGAGCGCCGGGAATTCCGGCGCACAGTTGACGGTGGCCGTCGGTCTCGCCTTGCGGGGGATGGTCTGATGCGCATCACGCTCAACCTGATACCCGCTGCGATCGCCGCGCGCCGCGAGGCCCGCCGGCGGCAGCGGGTGTTGGTGGGGATTCCAGTGCTGGTCGTGCTGGCTATCTTGGCACCGTATCTCATCCTGGGGAATCGCATTGAGGCAGCCCGTAGTGGCGCCCGAGATGCGGAACAGCAACTGGCTCCCCTGCAGCCCGTGGCCTTGCAGCTATCGCAGCTGCAGTCGGAAACCGAGGAATTTCGGAGTCGCGAGCAGCAGGTTCGATCGGTCATTCAGGCCGTGCCGCGGCGAGCGTCGCTGCTCGATGGACTCACTCGCATTGTTCCGCGCGACATGTGGCTGCGGACGCTGACACTGACGCAGGACCGGATCGCCATCCAAGGGACCGCCCTGCAGCGTCTCTCTGTCGTGCGGTTCGCGCAGGATCTCACCCGCGTCGGCGTCTTCCAGGTGCAGATCCAGTTCCTGCGGCAGGAGCGAGCGGGTTCGACGGACCTCACCACGTTCCAGCTGACCGCCCGCGTGCGGAGTTCCACCCCGTAGCGCATGCTGCGCCGCGAGCGTCTGCTCTTGGTCGGCGCAGTTGCGGTCTTCGGGCTGATAGCTTTGTATTTGTTAGTGTTCTCGCGCCAATTGACGGATCTCCGTCTGGCCCGTTCGGAGGAAACACGCAAACGGAATGAAGTGGAGCGCATGGCGGCTCAGGTACAGCAGAGCGCAGGGATCGAGCAGCAGCACGCGGCGGCACGCCGCTCGCTCGAGGACCTGCTGGACCGGGTCCCGCGGGATCCGGCTCTGCCGTCGCTGCTGGCGCAGGTGGACTTCGCGCTGCGGGCGAGCGGACTGGAACTCGTGGAGATTACCTTCCCCCAGGAATCCGAAGAGACCGCGGCGGGGGGGACGCAGCGGCCGGCCGGCCCCCCCGATCAAGCGGTCGGCTCGTTGACGTTTCAGATGCAGGTCCGCGGCCGTTTCCCCCAGCTGCTCGTGTTTGTCCAGATGATGGAGAGCCTGCCTCGGGCGGTGGTTCTCGACAGCCTGACCGTGACGGGATCGGATACCGGCACGCAGTCAGGACTCTCGATCCGCGCATTCTACCTTCGTTAGTCCGCCGTTCATGAAGTGGCTTCGGGCCGGCCTCCTCTTGCTGGGCGCGGCAGTCCTCGTGGTGTTCATCACGACCGGCGACGTTCGTCAGGGATTGGAGAATCTCAGCCGGGTCGCTCCAGACCGGATACTGCTGGTAGTGACCTTCGTCACCGCCAACCTCGCCGTCAAGGCCGTCCGGTGGCAATTGATGGTTGGCCACTTTGCCGGCGCGCGGATCGGGTGGTTCTCCGCTCTCGCGGCGGTGGTAGCGGGTGTGGCGGCGGGAAGTTTCGTGCCGGGGCGCAGTGTCGAGTTGGCGAAGCCGCTGCTGCTGCGCAGCAGCCACGGCATTGGTCTGGCTGCATCCACCGCCGCGGTCATGGTGGAACGGCTGATGGACGGCGCCTCACTGGCGGTACTGTGCGGTTTGGCGTTGATCGTGCTGCCCGTCGGCGAGCGGTCACTCCTGCGGATCGTGGTCGTGGCCGCGGGGGTGCTGTTGGTGGGAGGAGCCGCTGTTCTCCTGATGCCGGAACGGCTGGCACGCGGGTCCCGACGAGTCCTGGAGCACATCCCGCTGCCGGAGCGAACGGCTGCCGTCGTTGGGAACGCCGTGGAGCGACTCGTCGGCGGTCTGCTCGTGTGGCGCCACGCCGGTCGCTTGACCGCACTGCTGGGTCTGTCGATTGTCGCTGCGTTCCTGGAGGCGCTGCGGCTGGCGGTGGTATTTGCGGCGCTTGAAATTCCCCTGTCGGTACCGCAGGCGATGTTCACGTTCGGCGCCGCCAACCTTGTCGCCATCGCCACACTGATCCCCGGCGGCATCGGGGTGACGGAAGCGTCGATGGCGGGCATCGCGATGGTGCTGCTTCCCGCCGCGGTCTCCCCTCCTGCCGTTGCGACCGCGGCGCTGGTGGACCGGTTGGTATCGTACTACCTGTTGACGGCGCTCGGAGGGGTTGTTCTCATCTTGGCGGCGACGAGGAAACACAGAAGGGAAACCGGAACCTCTTAGCGATGATTGGGCGCTATCCGCTTGTCGAGCCGATGGATCCGGATCAAGCCATCGAGGTGGAACCGGCCGATGATCCCCGGGCCGGGGTGTTCCAGAGTACCGTGGTGGCCGTCACGCCGGTGCACATCGCGATCTCGATCCCAAAGCGCCACGAGGAACCCCTTCGGGTCGAGCGGGGGGCGGCCCTGCGCATCCGTTACCAGGGCCAGGTTTCCAAGTACGCGTTCGAGTCGGTCGTCCGTGAAGTGGGTGCCGAGCTCGTGATCCTCGATCTTCCCGCCACTATCGATATCGCCTCGCGCCGCGCCGACCGCGTGTCGCTCGATGGTGCATCTGTCACGCTGGTGCGGGTCGAGCACGACGCGGAGGTGGTGCTGGGCGCCGGAGTCGACGTCAGCGCCTGGGGGATGCGGATCATCCTCCCGGGGCCGCTCGCGCAGTGGGAGCGGGTGCGTGTGGTGGTGACCCTCCCCGATGGACCAATAATGCTGGACGCGCAGGTCGTCAGGATTGAACAGCAAGGGCCGAGCGACTTCGCTCACGGACTGTACTATCCGCACCTCACGTCTGAGGAACTTTCGCGCCTGCGACAGCTCGGAGGTTAGCGCATCATGCGCGGGAACCCGCTGTTGGTCGTGTTGATGTTTATTGGGCTGTTTGGACTCGCGGTGGTCCTCGGCTATGCCGCGGGGCAGGCGTTTCTCTCGCCGCCGGGCCCGCCGGTCGCCCGGCCCGCTCGGCCGGTCGCGCCGCCGACCGCGCCTCCCGCCGGCCCCGCGCAGCCGCCCATCTCGCTGCCGCCGGGAGAGCCGCGGACCCCGGAGCCGCCGCCTGTCGAACCCCCGCTCGCGCCGGCTCCCGCGCCCGCTCCCGCGCCGGTGCCCGCGCCGGTTCCTGCTCCGCCGGTTGCGCCGGCCCCGCCGGTTTCTTCGGTGACCTATCGGGTCCAGGTGGGCGCGTTCCTGAAACGGGAGAATGCCGATGCGCGAGTGGCTCAACTGACCAAAGACGGCTTTGATGCCTACATCAACCAGTCCGGCGGACTGTTCAAGGTGCAGGTGGGTGCCTTCACCGAGCGCGAGAATGCGGAGCAGCTTGCCGCCCGGTTACGTGCCCTGGGGTATGAGGTCCTGATTACGTCGACCAAGTAGGCGTCTACTCCGTCTCCTCAGTCTTCACCGTCTTGAGCGCTTGGGGGTAGACGGTGGAGACGGAGGAGACTGAGTAGACTGTGAAGACGCCGTTAGGGGTGGCCGATGGTCAAGCTGGTCGCGCTTTACAAGAAGCCCGAAGATCCAGCGGCCTTTGACGCGCACTATGGTGAAGTACACATGCCGCTGATTCAGAAATGGCCGGGATTGCAGCGGGTCGACGTGGGCCGGGTGACCGGCATGCCCGGCGGGGCAGAGCCTCCCTATTACCTGATCGCAGAGATGTACTTCGAGGATCAGGATGCCCTGCGGGCGGCGATGCGTTCGCCGGAAGGACGCGCGGCAGGAGAGGATCTGCAGTCCTTTGCCCCCGGGTTGGTCACCATGCTCTACGTGGCCGCGGGCTGAACGCGTGGACTATCCGCGCCCCGGCGATCCCTCGACGTTCGGTTTTCAGCAGATCCTGTACGAGAAACGCCCTTCCGCCGCGTGGGTGACCATCAACCGGCCCCAGCGCCTGAACGCCCTGAACTTCCAGACCCTGCGCGAGATGAGCCGCGCGTTTGAGGACGCGTCGTGGGACGACGGGATTGCCGTGGTGGTGCTCACCGGAGCCGGGGACCGGGCATTCTGCACCGGCGCCGATCTGACC
This sequence comes from bacterium, assembly GCA_036004445.1. Taxonomy (GTDB): domain Bacteria; phylum Sysuimicrobiota; class Sysuimicrobiia; order Sysuimicrobiales; family Kaftiobacteriaceae; genus DASXUC01. The sequence goes on along the minus strand of DASYRL010000046.1, from coordinate 2,671 downwards.
GAGCAGCGGCAGTTCGTGTCTCGCCCGCGCGACTACTGGAAGTGGATGGGTGCGTTCATCGAGGCGCAGGAGCGCCTCCGGAATGTCGGCAAGCCAACGGTCGCGCGGCTCAATGGGCTCGTCGTCGGTGGCGGCAACGAGTTCAACATCGCCTGCGATCTGGCGGTGGCCGCAGACGACGTCATCATCCGTCACGTCGGCACAGCCCGCGGCAGTGTTCCCGCCGCCGGGGCGACGCAGTGGCTGCCGCTGATCGTGGGAGATCGCCGCGCGCGGGAGATCCTGTTCCTCTGTGAGGAGATACCGGCGCCGAAGGCGCTGCAGTGGGGCCTCGTCAATGAGGTCGTGCCCCGGGCGGACCTGGATGCCGCGATCGAACGACTCGTCGAGAAATTGGCGAACAAGCTGCCGGAGGTCACCCGCTACACCAAGCAGCAGCTGAACTTCTGGCGGGACTTCAGCTGGCATCTCACCGTCGGCCATGCCCGGGACTGGCTGTCGCTGCATGCGGCCTCCCCCGAGACGCAGGAGGGCATTGACTCGTTCTTCGCCAAGCGGCCGGTCGACTATGCGACGATCCGCCGCCGGCTGCTGGAAGGGAAGAGCACGGAGCACGCCTGGGGCGCGCCCGTCCGCACGTGTTCGAACTGCGGAGCCACGCACATCCCGGAAGAGTTCACCTTCTGCGGGAACTGCGGACACAAGATGGGAGATCCGACGTGACTTACGAGAACATCCTCGTATCGTCCGAAGAAGCCGTCGGCCTGATTCAGATCAACCGCCCGAAAGTCCGCAATGCGCTGAATCGGCCGACCATGGACGAGATCGTGGCGGGGCTGGAAGCGTTCGAGCAGGACGATGGGGTCCGCTGCGTCATCCTCACCGGCAATGAGCAGGCGTTTGCGGCGGGGGCGGACGTCAACGAGTTCGCGGGCGCCACGCCGGTGCAGATGCTGCAGAGCTACCGGTTTCAGCAGTGGGAGCGCATCAGGAAATTCAGCAAACCGTTGATCGCCGCCGTCGCCGGATTCTGCCTGGGCGGCGGGTGTGAACTGGCGATGATCTGCGACATCATCATCGCCGCGGAGACGGCGAAGTTTGGGCAGCCGGAGATCAACCTGGGCATCATGCCGGGTGCGGGGGGTACGCAGCGCCTCCCCCGGGCGGTCGGCAAGTACCGGGCGATGGAACTGATTTTGACCGGCCGTCAGATCACGGCGCAGCAGGCCTACGACTGGGGGCTCGCGAACCGCGTCGTGCCCGCTGAGGCGCTGCTGGACGAAACCCGCGCGTTGGCCCGCGAAATCGCGGCCAAACCGCCGGTTGCGGTCCGGGTCGCGAAGGAAGCGATCCTCAAGTCCCTCGATACCCCGCTGGAAACCGGGCTGGACCATGAACGCCGGCTCTTCTATCTCCTGTTCAGCACCGAGGACAAGGAAGAGGGGATCAGTGCGTTCCTCGAAAAGCGGAAGGCCCAGTTCAAGGGCCGCTGAAGACGGGTACCAGGTACAGTATTGCAAGGGAATCGGTACCAGGTACATCTTTTCGGGGGAAGCGGTACCCGGTACCGGGGGGCCGCCGAGCCGGTACCCGGTACAGCTTTCCAGCCAAATCTGTACCAGGTACCGGTTCTCAAGGAGAGCCGTACCTGGTACCGGTGGAGGACCGGTATGGCCGAGACTATCCTGCTAGAGCAGCGCGACGGCGTTCTTACGATCACGCTCAACCGCCCCGACGTGCTGAACGCGTTCAACGATCAGATGTCGGCCGAGATGCAGGACGCGCTGCGGGACGCGGAGCGGGACGCCGCGGTGAGGTGTCTGGTCCTGACGGGGGCGGGGAGGGGGTTCTGCTCCGGTCAGGACCTGCGGGATCGCGCCGCCGGCAACACCACGTTTTCATTCGTCGACAGCCTGCGGCAGCGGTACAACCCGATCATTACGAAGCTCCGCACGATCGAGAAACCGGTACTCGCGGCGGTCAACGGCGTAGCAGCGGGGGCGGGCTGCAGCCTGGCGTTGGCCTGCGACCTGCGGCTGGCGTCGGAGAAGGCCTCGTTCATCGAAGTCTTCGCCCGGGTCGGACTGGTACCGGATTCGGGCAGTACGTACTTTCTGCCGCGGCTGATCGGACTGGGCAAGGCGTTCGAGCTCTCGTTCCTGGCCGAACCGATTTCTGCGGACGACGCGCTCAGGATCGGGTTGGTGAACTGGATGGTACCGGAAACGGACTTTGCGGCGCGGACCGGCGAGATTGCCCGGCGGCTGGCGCAGGGGCCGACGAAGGGATTTGGTCTCATCAAGCGCGCGATGAACCGAAACCTCGACGCCGACCTGGCATCGGCGCTTGATTATGAAGCTCTGATGCAGGGAGCTGCCGGCCGCACCGATGATCACCGTGAAGGTGTGGCGGCTTTCCTGGAGAAACGCACCGCGACCTTCGAGGGGCATTGACGATGGAGAAGTACCAGGCGCACCTCGCGCTCGCCGGCCGCGTCCTGATCAGCGCGGTGATGCTGTGGGCGGCGCTATTCAATCTGACGCACTGGACGGCGCAAACGGTGACGCTGGCCGCCGACTACGGGACTGCGCTAGGGACCGTGCTGCTTGCGGCCGCGACCGGCCTCGAGATCGTCTTCGGCATCCCTCTGCTGCTGGGGTTTCGCACCCGT
>DASYRL010000045.1:0-12987 GCA_036004445.1 bacterium | reverse complement strand
GGACATCAAACTGCCGGACGGGGTGGAGATGGTGATGCCGGGGGACAACGTGAACCTGGACGTGGCGCTGATCACGCCGGTGGCGCTGGAAGAGGGGCTGCGGTTCGCGATCCGGGAAGGCGGGCGCACCGTCGGCGCCGGCGTCGTGACCAAGGTGGCGGAATAACCCATGGCGCAGCGCATCCGCATCAAGCTCCGGGGATTCGACCACAAGGTGCTGGACCAGTCGGCCGAGCGCATCGTGGACACGGTTAAGCGCACGGGGGCGCGGGTCTCCGGGCCGGTACCGCTGCCGACGGCCCGCAACCTGTATTGCGTGATCCGCTCGCCGCACATCGACAAGGAGTCGATGGAACACTTCGAGCTGCGCACGCACAAGCGCCTGATCGACATCCTCGAGCCGACCCAGAAGACGGTCGACGCGCTCAGCCACCTGGATTTGCCGGCCGGGGTGGACATCGAGATCAAACTCTAGACGGAGTGACTGGTGACTGGTGACTGGTGACTCGACCAGAGCTGAAGTTGCGAGTCACGAGTCACGAGTCACGAGTCACGAAACGGAGCAGGCGATGACGGTGATAATCGGACGAAAAGTGGGCATGACGCAGATCTTCGATGACGCGGGCAATTCTGTGCCCGTGACGGTCATCGAGGCGGGACCGTGCGTGGTCGTCAACGTGCGCACGCCGGCGCGCGACGGCTACGCGGCCGTGCAGGTCGGGTTTGAGGCCCTGCCCGAGCGCAAAGTCAACCGGCCGCAGAAGGGCGTGTTCACGAAGGCGAAGGTGACGCCGCGGAGGGTCCTGCGCGAATTTCGCGCGCTGCCCAATACCTACCAGGTTGGCCAGGAGATCACCGTCGGCGAGTTCGCCGGCGGTGATCTCGTGGAAGTGGTCGGTGTGACCAAAGGCCACGGGTTTTCCGGGGCCATGAAGCGGCACAACTTCGGCGGCCAGCGCGACAGCCACGGCGTGTCGCTGATGCACCGCGCGCCGGGCTCGATCGGCTCATCGGATATCGCCCGGGTCTGGCCCGGCATGCGCATGCCGGGACGGTACGGGCACGAGCGGGTCACCGTGCGCGGCCTCCGGATCGCACGGGTCGATGCCGGCCGGAACCTGTTGATGGTGCAGGGAGCGGTGCCCGGACCGCGGGGCAGCGTGGTATTGATCCAGAAAGCGGCGGACAAGGCGAAGGCCAGAGCCGCCGCGCATACGAGCGTGAAACGCTGATGGCGAAGGCGCAGGTCTTTGACACAGCCGGCAAGGAAGCCGGCACGGTGGATCTTCCCGACAGCGTGTTCGGGCTGAAGCCTCACCGGGCGGTCCTGCACGAGGTCCTCGTCGCCCAGCTGGCCGGGCGGCGGGCGGGCACGGGCTCGGCGAAGACGCGCGGCGAGGTGTCGGGGAGCACGCGCAAGATCTACCGGCAGAAGGGCACCGGCCGCGCGCGGCACGGCAGCCGCAAGGCGCCGATCTTCCGCGGCGGGGGCATTACGTTTGGCCCCCGGCCCCGCAGCTTTGCGCAGGATACGCCCAAGCAGACCCGGCGGCTGGCGCTGCGGTCCGCGCTGTCGGCCAAGGCGGCCGCCGGCCAGATCGTGGCCGTGCAGTCGGTGGCGCTGGCGGCGCCGAAGACGCGCGAGCTGGTCGCGCTGGTCAACCGTCTGCCGGTGGCGGGCCGGACTCTGTTCGTGACGCAGGAGCCCGACGGCGTCCTGCAGCGGGCGTCCGCCAACCTGGCCGGCGTGAGCGTCCGCACGGCGCGGGGACTGACGGTGTACGACGTGCTGTCGGCGGACTACGTCGTGCTGGTGACCGACGCCGTGCCGGCGATCGCGGAGGTATTGGGATGACGACGGATGCGCGAGCGGTCATCCGCAGGCCGATTCTGACCGAGAAGAGCACGCGCGGGACCGAGATCGGCAAGTACACCTTCGAGGTCGCCGAGTCCGCGAACAAGCTGACGATCAAGCGGGCCGTCGAGGATCTCTTTGACGTGACGGTATCGCGGGTGAATACGATGAAGATTCCGGGCCGCATGAAGCGGCGCGGCCAGTACTGGTACCACAGCGCCGGGTACAAGAAAGCGGTCGTCACCCTCGCGCCGGGACAGAAGATCGATCTCGAGAACCTGACGTAGCCGGGGGGCCGAGAACCGTGGGCGTAAAGAAATTCAAACCAGTGACGCCGGGACGGCGCTTTGCGACCGTCTCGACGTTTGAAGAGATCACCAAGAAGGCGCCGGAGCCGTCGCTGGTCGTGCCGCTGCGCCGGACCGGCGGCCGCAACATCCAGGGCAAGCTGACCGTCCGCCACCAGGGCGGCGGCCACAAGCGCATGTACCGGCTGGTGGACTTCAAGCGCGACAAGGACGGTGTGCCGGCCAGAGTCCTGGCGATCGAGTACGACCCGAACCGGTCGGCGCGGATCGCCCTGCTGCAGTACCGCGACGGGGAGAAGCGCTACATCCTGGCGCCGGTGGGGCTGGCGGTGGGTGACACCGTGCAGTCCGGGCCCGACGCTGAGATCCGGCCGGGCAACGCGATGGCCCTGCGCCACATTCCGATCGGCACGATGGTGCACAACATCGAGCTGTTCCCCCACAAGGGCGCGCAGATGGTCCGGGCGGCCGGCGGCGCAGCGCAGATCATGGCCAAGGAAGGCGAGGTCGTCCACCTGCGGCTGCCCTCCGGCGAGGTCCGGCTGGTGAACCTGAACTGCCGGGCGACCGTCGGCCAGGTCGGCAACCTCGAGCACGACTCGATCTCGGAGGGCAAGGCGGGCCGTAACCGCTGGCGCGGCAAGCGCCCGTCGGTGCGCGGCATCGCGATGGATCCGAGCAGCCACCCGCACGGTGGTGGCGAGGGACGGTCGCCCATCGGGATGCCGGGACCCGTCACCCCGTGGGGCGTACCGACGCTGGGCTATAAGACGCGCAAGCCAAAGCCGAGCGACCAGTTGATCGTGAAACGACGGAAATAACGGGAACGCGGGAACCGCGGCCATGGGATCCAGGAGACGCTAAATGGGTCGGTCAACAAAGAAGGGGCCGTTCATCGACGGGCACCTGCTCAAGAAGGTGCGGGAGTTGAACCGCACGCGCGAACGGCGGGTCATCAAAACCTGGTCTCGCCGGTCGACGATCCTGCCGGAGATGGTCGGCCACACCATCGCCGTCTATGACGGCCGCAAGCACGTGCCGATCTACATCACTGAGCAGATGGTTGCCCACAAACTCGGGGAGTTCTCGCCGACGAGGACCTTCAAGGGCCATGGGACCGGCGCGGCGGCGGAGCGGGCAACGGCCGTGCTGCCGACGACCCCGGCCCCGTCATAGGAGCGACACGATGGAAGCGCGCGCAATCGCCAAGTACATTCGGATCTCGCCGCTGAAGGTCCGCCAGGCGGTCGGACTGATCGCCGGCCGCAGCGTGAAAGACGCCCAGGCGATGCTGCGCTTTTCGCCGAGCCGGTCGGCGAAGGCGCTGGCCAAGGTGCTGAACTCGGCGGTCGCCAACGCGGAGAACAACTATGACCTGAATCGCGACGATCTCGTCGTGGCCCGGGCGTACGTGGACAAGGGGCCGTCGACGAAGCGGATGCAGACCCGCGCGCGCGGCCGCGCCGACATCATCACGAAGCGGAGCAGCCACATCACCGTCGTGGTTGCCGAAAAGAAGTAGGCTGGCATGGAGTCTTCCCAGTCTTCCCTGTCCACCCAGTCGTCCCAGTCTCATGCGGCTCGGGTGATCCGGCAGTGGACTGGGGAGACTGGGAAGACCGGGGAGACTGGGTAGACGCAGTTGGAGGTGTAGGCGTGGGTCAGAAAATCCATCCAATCGGGCTGCGGGTCGGGATCATTCGCGACTGGGAGTCGCGGTGGTTCGCGAAGGACATGGCGTCGTTGATTGTCGACGACCTGGCCATCCGCGAGCACATCAAGAAGAAGCTGCACCGCGCCGGGATCTCCCGTGTCGAGATCGAGCGGTTCGGCACCCAGTCCGGGGTCGGCGGCAAGCCCCAGGTCCGCGTGGTGATCCACGCGGCGCGGCCCGGCATCATCATCGGCCGGGGCGGCACGGGCATCGACGCGCTGAAGAAAGAGCTCGACGAGTTGACCAGCAAGCAGGTCCAGGTGAACGTCCAGGAGATCCGGCGGCCCGAGCTGGAGGCGCAGCTCGTCGCCGAGAACGTCGCCCAGCAGCTGGAGCGCCGTGTCGCCTACCGGCGGGCCATGAAGCAGGCGGTGCAGCGCAGCCTGCGGGCGGGCGCGAAGGGCATCCGCATCGCATGCAGCGGGCGGCTGGCGGGCGCGGAGATCGCCCGGTACGAGTGGTATCGCGAAGGCCGCGTGCCGCTGCACACGCTGCGCGCCGACATCGATTTCGGCGTGGCCGAGGCGCTGACCACGTACGGCCGGATCGGCGTCAAGGTCTGGGTCTACCGCGGCGACATCCTGCCGGAGCGCCGGGCGGAACCGGAGATCCGCCGCCCGCACCGCAGCGAGCCGATGATGCCCATCACCGGCGCGCAGGGTCCGGTGGTCATCCCGAGCCGGCCCGCCCGGCCCTCGGTGACGAGGAGAGATTCCGATGTTGATGCCTAAACGCACCAAATATCGCAAGGCGCACCGGGGGAACATGCGCGGCAGGTCCGTCGCCGGGTCCTCCATCGCCTTCGGGGAGTACGGCCTCCAGGCGCTCGAGCCGGCTTGGGTCACCAGCGCCCAGATCGAGGCGGCCCGCCGCGCCATCACACGGTTCATCAAGCGCGGCGGCAAGCTGTGGATCCGCGTGTTTCCGGACAAGCCGGTGACCAAGAAGCCGGCGGAAACCCGCATGGGCAGCGGGAAGGGCAACCCCGAGATCTGGGTGGCGGTCGTCCGTCCCGGCCGGATCATGTTCGAGCTGGCCGGCGTCGCCCGTGACCAGGCGAAGGAGGCCATGACGCTGGCGGCCCACAAGCTGCCGATTAAGGCCAAGTTCGTCGCGCGCGAGGAGGTCTCGGTCTGAGCATGGAGGCGTCGGAACTGCGCGAGATGCGGCCGGACGAGCTCGTGCGCCGGTTGGAGGACCTGCAGAAGGAGCTCTTCAAGGCGGGACTGCGGGTCGCCGGCACCGAGCCGAACACGGCGAAGGTCCGCGAGCTGCACCGGGACGTGGCGCGGCTGAAGATGGTGCTGGGCGAGAAGGGAGTGCGGGTCTGATGGAAGGACGAGCGAAGCGCAAGACGCGAGTCGGCGTCGTGACCAGCGACAAGATGCAGCAGACGGTGGTCGTGAAGGTGCAGACCACGACGCGGCACCCGCTGTACGGCAAGACCCTCCGTCAGGTGCGCAAGTTCAAAGCGCACAACGAGGACAACGCGGCCCGAGCCGGCGACAAGGTGCTGATCGCCGAGACCCGGCCGCTGAGCAAGGACAAACGCTGGCGCGTGGTGCAGGTCCTGGAGAAGGCGCGATGATCCAGAACTACAGCCGGTTGAAAGTGGCCGACAATACGGGGGCCCGCGTGGTCATGTGCATCCGCGTGTTGGGCGGGAGCCGCCGCAGGTACGCGGGGATCGGGGACGTGATCGTGGCGACGGTCAAGCAGGCGATTCCGAACAGCCCGGTCAAGCAGGGCGAGGTCGTCCGGGCCGTCGTGGTCCGCACGACGAAGCCGGTCCGCCGCGCCGACGGATCGTACATCCGCTTCGACGATAACGCGGCGGTAATCCTCACCGACGCCCAGAACCCGAAGGGCACGCGGATTTTCGGTCCGGTGGCGCGCGAGCTCAGAGATAAGCAGTTCATGAAGATTATTTCGCTGGCGCCGGAAGTACTTTGAACGACCGGGAACGCGGGAACGCGGGAACGGGGGAACGCGGAGGCTCCGATCGGTAATGGCAGTGACTGCAGAACGATACAGGGTGCACGTGAAGAAGGGTGACACGGTCGAGGTGCTCGCGGGGAAGCACGCCGGCAAACGCGGCAAGGTGCTGAAGGTAATCCCCAAGCGCGGCACCGTGATCATCGAGGGCGTGAACATCGTCAAGAAGCACGCCAAGCCGACGCAGAAGCTCCCCCAGGGCGGCATCGTCGAGAAGGAAGCGCCGGTCGACGGCGCGCGGGTGATGCTGGTGTGCCCGAAGTGCGGCAAGGCGGCGCGGGTCGGCCACGGCTACCTGGGCGACGGCACGAAAGTGCGGATCTGCAAGAACTGCGGCGAGCAGATTGAGAAATAACGGGGTCCGGGGTCCGGTATCCGGGGTCCGGCCGGGGAACAGCGGGCATTGCCCGGAGGGTATGCGATGGCAGTGAGGCTCAGGGAACGTTACAAGAACGATGTCGCGCCCAAGATGCGGGAGCGCTTCCGGTACAAGAACGTCATGGAAGTGCCCAAGCTGGAGAAGGTCGTGATCAATGTGCGCGTGGGTGATGCCGTCAGCGATACGCGGTTCGTCGACAAGGCGGTGGAGGAGCTGACCATCATTGCCGGCCAGCGTCCCGTCGTGGCGCGCGCGCGCAAGTCGATCGCGTCCTTCAAGCTGCGCAAGGGCATGCCGATCGCGACGAAGGTCACGCTGCGCGGCGACCGCATGTACGAGTTCGTCGACAAGTTGTTCAACGTGGCGCTGCCGCGCATCAAGGATTTCAAGGGCATTTCCGAGCGGCAGTTCGATGGACGCGGCAACCTGAACATCGGCGTGCGCGAACAGCTGATTTTTCCCGAGATCGAATACGACAAGGTCGAGAAGATCCGGGGGATGGACATCACGCTGGTCACGACGGCCCGCAACGACGAGCAGGCGCGCGAACTGTTGAAACTGATGGGACTGCCGCTGCGGGAGCCCGAGGGGTCAAGGGGGTAGGGAAGTGGCGAAGAAGGCGCTGCTGAACAAGTGGAAGCAAGAGCCGAAATTCAAGGTCCGGAAGTACACGCGGTGCCTGCGCTGCGGCCGGCCCCGGGCGGTGTTCCGGAAGTTCGGGCTGTGCCGGATCTGCCTGCGCGAACTGGGACACAAGGGCGAGATTCCCGGACTTGTGAAGGCAAGTTGGTAAGGGGGTACTGAACGTGGGTGTCATCACCGATCCAATTGCAGACATGCTGACGCGGATCCGCAACGCAAACACGGCGGGCCACGACCACGCCGACGTGCCGGCGAGCAAGCTCAAGGTCGAAATCGCGAAGATCCTCAAGGACGAGGGTTTCATCAACAACTGGACCCTCATCGAGCGCGGGCCCCAGGGCGTGCTGCGGATCACGCTCAAGTACGGCCCGCGCAAGGAACACGTGCTGTCGGGGCTGACCCGTGTCAGCCGGCCCGGGCTGAGGATGTACACGACCCGGACGGAGATCCCCCGCGTGCGGGGCGGGCTGGGCGTCGCGATCCTCACCACGTCGCGCGGCATCATGTCCGATCGGCAGGCCCGCCGGCTCGGCGTGGGTGGAGAAGTGCTGTGCTATGTGTGGTAGACGCGGGAACGCGGAGAACTGGACCATGAGGGCGGGAAGATGAGTCGAGTGGGAAAGGCGCCGATTCCGCTGCCGAAAGGCGTTGAGGCTGTGTTGGCCGGCGCCAGCATCGAGATCAAGGGCCCCAAGGGACGGCTCGCGCGGACGGTGCATCCGGACATCCGGGTGCGGTTGAACGACGGCGTCATCACCGTGGAGCGGCCGTCGGATCTGGACCGGCACCGCGCCCTGCACGGGCTCACGCGGGCCCTGCTGGCCAATATGGTCAAGGGCGTCACCGACGGATTCCGCATCGAGCTTGAAATCCACGGCGTCGGCTATCGCGCGGCCAAGGCCGGCAACGGGCTCGCGCTCCAGCTGGGGTTCTCTCACCCGGTGGAGGTCCAGGCGGTCGAGGGGATCACGTTCGAAGTGCCCCAGCCCACCCGCGTTGCCGTGACGGGCATCGACAAGGAGCTGGTCGGGCAGGTCGCCGCGCGCATCCGGGAGATCCGGAAGCCCGATCCCTACAAGGGCAAAGGCGTCCGCTACGCCGGGGAACGCATCAAGCTGAAGGCCGGCAAGGCCGGAAAGGGCACGACCGGCAAGGCCTAGGAGAATCGCGATGCTCAAGAAGCAAGATCGAAACGCAACGCGGCAGCAGCGGCACCTGCGGATCCGCCGGACGATGGCCGGGGGTACGCAGCGCCCGCGCCTGTCCGTCTTCCGCAGCCTCAACCACATGTACGCGCAGATCGTCGACGACTCGCGCGGCGTCACGCTGGCGGCCGCGTCCACGCGCGATCCGGAAATCCGCGACGCGCTGAAGGACAAGAAGAAGGCCGCCTCCGGAAGCGAGGTCGGCAAGCTGATCGCGCGGCGCGCGAAGGAGAAGGGTATCACCCAAGTCGTGTTCGACCGCGGCGGCTACCTGTACCACGGCCGCATCAAGGCCTTGGCAGACGCGGCGCGGGAAGCGGGTCTGAAGTTCTAAGAATGTCTGCCCAGTCTCCCCTGTCTTCCCAGTCTTCCCAGGAAGACCAGAGAATGAGACCGGGTAGACTGGGGAGACTGGGGAGACGCACTTCGGGGTGGAGGACCTGATGCCGGTCAAGCGGGTGGATCCGAACAGTGTGAATCTGACGGTCGAGAAGGCCGTCGACATCAACCGCGTCGCCAAGGTGACCAAGGGCGCGAAGCGCTTCAACTTCAGCGCGCTCGTGGTCGTCGGCGACGAGGCCGGCCACGTCGGCGTGGGGCTGGGCAAGGCCTCGGAGGTGCCGGACGCGATCCGCAAGGCTGTCGAGGACGCCAAGAAGGAGTTGGTCGAGGTTCCCCTGCGGCGCACCACGGTGCCGCACGAGATCGTGGGCCGCTACGGTGCGGCCCGGGTGCTGCTGAAGCCGGCGTCGGAAGGCACCGGCGTCATCGCGGGCGGGTCCGTGCGGGCGGTCCTGGAAGCCGCCGGCATCAAAGACATCCTGTCCAAGTCACTGGGATCGCGCAACCCCATCAACCAGGCGCGCGCCACGCTGCAGGCGCTGATCGAGATGCGGCAGCCGGAGGACGTCGCGAGGATCCGCGGCAAACCGGTTGAGGAATTCGTGGGGAGACGACGGCAGCCATGAAGATCAACGAGTTGAAATCAGCACGAGGAAGCCGCCGTCCCTCGCGCCGGGTCGGGCGCGGGCTGGGCTCGGGCCGCGGCGTCTACAGCGGCCGCGGCCGCAAAGGGCAGAAGGCCCGCTCGGGCAGCGCCCCGCGGCCGGGGTTTGAAGGCGGCCAGACGATTCTCACGAAGCGGCTGCCGTTCCGCCGCGGCGTCCGCGCGGGCGGCAACAACCGCACCGGCCGGATCCCGCGGAACACGTACGAGCCGGTGAACCTGCGCGATCTCGAGAAGTTCGACGCCGGCACCGAGGTGACGCCGGAGACCCTGCGCGGCGCAGGGGTGGTCCGCGAGGGCCGGGTGAAGGTCCTCGGAGAGGGGACGCTCTCCCGCGCGCTCACCGTCAAGGCGCACGCGTTCAGCAAGAGCGCGCTGGCCGCGATCGAGAAGGCCGGCGGAAAGGCGGAGGTCATCGATGCTGCAGGGCCTGTTTAACGCGCTGCGCATTCCCGACCTGCGCCGGCGGGTCCTGTTTACCGCCGTGATGCTGGTGTTGTTCCGGTTTGGGACGCACCTGCCCGTGCCGGGCGTCGATCCGGCCGCTCTGGAACGGCTGTTCCGCCAGCAGGGCAGCGTGTTCAATTTCCTGGATCTGTTCGTCGGCGGCGCGTTCAGCCGGTTCGCCATCTTCGCGCTGGGCGTGTTCCCCTACATCACCGCGTCGATCATCATGAGCCTGCTGCAGGTCGTCTTCCCGCGGCTGAAGGAGCTCGCGCAAGAAGAAGGCGAGGCCGGCCGCAAGAAGATCGGCATGTACACACGCTACCTGACGGTGGTCCTGGCGGTGCTGCAGGCCGTCGCGCAGACGGTCCTCATCCGCAACCTCGGCGCGCTGTCCGACACGCGCCCGCTGACGATGGGCATGATCGTGCTCACGCTCACCGCCGGCACGATGCTGCTGACCTGGATGGGTGAGATCATGACCGAGCACGGCGTCGGCAACGGCGTGTCGCTGATCATCTTCGGCGGCATCGTCGCCCGGCTGCCCAGCCAGACCGCGCAGACGTTCTCCCTCGTCCGCGTCGGCGAGGTCGCCTGGTACCAGTTCGGCCTGGACATCCTCGTCGTCCTGGCCAGCGTCGTCGCCGTCGTGGCGATCACCCAGGCGGTGCGGAAGATTCCGGTGCAGTACGCCAAACGCGTGGTGGGCCGCCGCGTCTACGGAGGCCAGTCCACGCACCTGCCGCTGCGGCTCATCCAGGCCGGCGTGATTCCGATCATCTTCGCGGTATCGGTCCTGCAGTTTCCGGGGACGATCGCCCAATTTATCAACAACCCGACGATCCAGCGCATCGGCCAGATGATCCTTCCCGGCCAGCCGCTGGGCGACGCGCTGTACTTCGTGCTGATCATCTTGTTCACGTACTTCTACACCGCGGTCAGCTTCGACCCGAACGAGGTCTCCGAGAACATCAAGAAGTACGGCGGCTTTGTCCCGGGGATCCGGCCGGGCCGGCCGACCACGGACTATCTGGCGAGAGTCGTCGACCGCCTCACGTTCGTCGGCGCGCTGACCCTCGCCCTCATCGCGGTGGTGCCGATCTACCTGGCGCGGGGGACGGGCGTGCTGACGTTCTACCTCGCGGGCACGTCGCTGCTCATCGTCGTCGGCGTCGCGCTGGAGACCATGAAGCAGGTCGAGGCGTACGTGCTGATGCGGCACTACGAAGGCTTCATGAGGTAGCATGGCGTGAATCTGATCTTCCTCGGCGCCAACGGGGCCGGCAAGGGCACGCAGGCGAAGCTGCTGCAGGAGCGGGACGGGATCCCGCAGATCTCGACGGGGGACATCCTCCGCCGGGCGATGGCCGATCCCCAATCCGCGCTGGGCACCGCGGCCCGGGACTACGTCGATCGCGGCGAGCTGGTGCCCGACGACGTGATGATCGCGATCATCGAGGCGCGGCTGCGGGAGCCCGACACGGAGCGGGGATTCATCCTCGATGGCTTCCCGCGCACGCTGCCCCAGGCCCGCGCGCTCGACCAGCTGCTGCGGGACTCCGGGCGCGCGCTGGACGCGGTCGTGTACTTCGAGGCGCGCCGGGAGACGATCATCCGGCGGGTGACCGGCCGCCGGGTGTGCCGCGCGGCGGGCCACATCTACCACGTGGACTTCCACCCGCCCGTGGTCGAGGGTCGCTGCGACGTCGACGGCAGCGAGCTCTATCAGCGCGACGATGACAGCGAAGAGACCGTCCGCCATCGCCTGGAGGTCTACCACGCGCAGACGGAACCACTGGTCGAGTACTACCGGGCGAAGGGGATGCTGGAGACGATCGACGCGGAAGCGGACTTTGAGGAGGTCTACGGGCGGTTGACGGAAATCCTCGCCGCCCGTGCCCGGTGACTCGATGGGACCGATGATCGTCGTCAAAACGACGACCGAAGTCGAGTTGATGCGGCGGGCCGGGGTCCTCGCGGCGGAGGCGCTGCGCGAGGTGGCGCGGGCTGTTGCGCCGGGGGTCGCCGGCGCCGAGCTGGACCGGACGGCCGAGACGTTTATCCGCGATCACGGCGCGATCCCGTCGTTTCTGGGCTACCGGGGGTTTCCGGCCAGCATCTGCCTGTCGATTGACGATGAGGTCGTCCACGGTATTCCGGGTCGCCGGCGGCTGAAGGACGGGGAGATCGTGTCCATCGACCTGGGCGTCATCCTCGACGGGTTCCACGGCGACACTGCGGTCACGGTGCCCGTCGGGCGCATCAGCAAGACGCTGCAGCGCCTGCTGGCCGTGACGCACGAGTCATTGTACAAGGGGATCGATCTGGTCGCTCCGGGCCGCCGGCTCGGCGACGTCGGCGCCGCCATTCAATCGCACGCCGAGGCGGCCGGGTACTCGGTGGTCCGGGACTTCGCGGGCCACGGCATCGGCCGGCTCCTCCATGAAGAGCCGCAGGTGCCCAATTTCGGCGAGGGCGGCACCGGCATCGTGCTGCGCGAAGGGATGACGTTGGCGATCGAGCCGATGGTGAACCTGGGCGGACCCGCCGTCACGATGGATGACGACGAGTGGACGATCCGCACGCAGGATCGAGCTCCGTCGGCGCACTTCGAGCACACCGTTGCGGTCACGGCGGACGGGGCGCTGGTACTGACGCAGATCGACGGCGGCGTTGTATGAATGCTATAATTAGTTTTCGCGCCCGCGCGGAGGAGTAATGGCCAAGAAGGACGCCATTGAGGTCGAGGGCACGATCGTTGAGGTACTGCCCAACGCGATGTTCCGGGTTGAATTGCAGAGCGGGCACCGCGTGCTGGCGCACATCTCGGGCAAGATGCGGATCCACTTTATTCGCATCCTGCCGGGCGACCGGGTGAAGGTGGAGCTCTCGCCCTACGACCCGACGCGGGGACGCATCATCTATCGATACCGCTAGTGACTAGTGACTCGTGACTAGTTACGGCGACGGATATTCGAGTTACGAGTCACTAGTCACGAGTCACTAAGAGGGAAGGTAACGAGCATGAAAGTCAGAGCGTCAGTCAGGCGGATGTGTGAAAAGTGCAAGGTGATCAAGCGCGGACGGCGCGTGTTCATCATCTGCGAGAATCCGAAGCACAAGCAGAAACAGGGGTAGGGGGGAGCATCATGGCGCGCATCGCAGGCGTGGATCTGCCGCGGGACAAGCGGGTGGAGGTGGCGCTGACCTACATTTTTGGCGTCGGCCCGAGCCACGCCCGGGAAGTATTGGCGGCCACGAACGTCAGCCCGGACACGCGGGTCCGCAACCTCACGGAGGAGGAAGTCACCCGGCTCCGCGAGTTCATCGACCGCAGCTTCAAGGTCGAGGGCGACCTACGGAGAGACCTCACGATGGACGTCCGCCGGTTGGTCGAGATCGGATCCTTCCGCGGCCAGCGGCACAAGAAGAACCTGCC
>DASYRL010000044.1:0-3166 GCA_036004445.1 bacterium | reverse complement strand
CGGGTCGCGCGGGCCAGCACCCGGCGGATGTGGCCATGCAGGCGTCTGAGGTCCTGCGGCGACATCGATGCCACACTGCGGCCGGGATGCAGCTTCGACTGCCAGAGGATCTCGTCGGCGTAGATGTTGCCGATACCGGCGATCAGATCCTGACGTAGCAGCGCCGACTTGAGACTTCTCCGTCTGCCCGCCAGCAGCCGGCGCAGGCGGCCCGCCGTGAACTCCCTGCTCAGCGGCTCGATCCCCAGCGTGCGCAGACCGGGAAAGCGGTCCAATTCATCACGCGGCACCAGGTCCATGTGGCCGAAGCGGCGCTGATCGACAAACCGGACCTCCCGCCGACCGACCGCAAAGATGACCCGCGTCGACGGGTCCACCCCGGCGCGCGGGGAGGTCACCTCGAAGTCACCGGTCATCCGCAGGTGGGCCACCAGCACGAGATCCCCCGACAGGCTGATGAGCAGGTACTTCCCACGCCGGTCGACCCCCGCGACGCGCCTGCCGCGCAGCCGCCGCACAAACGCCGCCGCCGATGGAGACCGAACGGTCGCCGCGGTGAGCACCCGGACGCCCCGGATGCGCCTGCCGACCACTGCCTGCCGCAGACGCCGCGCCACCGTTTCGACGTCGGGGAGTTCCGGCACGCCTCCTACAACCAGGTTTCCTTTCCTTCGTAATAGTCAGCCGGGGCGGTCGGGTGACGCCTGCGGAACTCGAGAAACGTCTTTCGCAGTCGCCGGTAGCGGGCGTTCGATGACCGCAGCCGGCGGTGCGGGATATCCAGGAGAAAGTGCTCCACCTTCCACATGTTCCTGGGGTTGAATCGCCAGTCATATCTGCCGATAGACCGGAGATCGACCAGCTGGTAGCCGGTCAGCCGCCCGGTCCAGTCCACGTAGGGATCGTAGTAACTCCAGACCAGGTCGCGGACCGTCCGGAAGACCGCCTTGCGGCCGTGCAGCCCGGCGTCTCGTGAACGGGCGACTGAGCCCCACCGGCCGCGCCGCCTGAAGACGAAGATGACGTGGTCGACTCCGTCCTCGGACTCGAAGCTGACCACCAGCGGAGGAAAGCCGTGCTGCTCGAGGATGACGGCTGCGGACAGCGCGGCCTCCAGGCAGTGGGCCGTGCCCAGCCGCACGACCTGGCGGAACGATCGCAAAGTGTCGCCCCGCTTCTCCCAGTTGTACGGCAGGGTGCGCAGCCAGTCCTGAACTTGCTTCGGCGTGCGCAGACGGCGGATCAGGCGCCAGTCCTGCGCGGTGTACGCGCTGCGCGGCGGCGGCGTGGTCGCCTTCAAGGTGACCGGCGGCACGCGCCGCCGCGCGTTAGGGCGTCTAATGGATTTTGTCCTGGGTCCTCACCGACCCAGGATCGTCATGACAGTGCTCTTCACGCGGACCCGCACCGCCCACTGCTGCTCCCAGACGGTTCGCGGGTCGGTCGGACGCGGCGGAAACACGAGGTTCAATTCCTGGCCGTGGGCAATCATCCGCACGATGGCAGCGTCCAGGCCCGCGAAGATGCCTCGCGGCACCGCGCACTGGGTCGCCGACGCCGGCAGGAGCACCTTGTCGGCCGTCCAGCGGTCGATGCTGGCAGGGGGAAGATAATCCACGAGACCCATCCCCGCCTCGGGCAGCTCGGACGACGTCCAGATGGTGATGTCGTTTCCTTTGTTCCCGAACGCGGTGATGAAGTAGGATCTGGCCGCCGGGATGGCCCGCCACTGCAGCATGATGCTCCCCTGGACCTCGCCCTGCACCGCAAGGTCGATCGGAGGCATCAGGTCCTGGTTCGTCCCGATCGGGAACCGAAACCCTGCCGGTACGCCGTCGCCCGTGATGGTGTGGTCACCCTGCAGCGAGTTGCCGTCGGGCAGCATCCGCTTGTCGCGGTCATTCGGCCAGATCGAATGCCCCGGGCCGGCGGTCGCCCCGCGCTCGGGAGCGAAGCGTCCCTGCAACACGGTGCCCCACTCCTGAGGCGATGCCGTCGCAAAGTCGATCACGCGTGGCTGTCCCGACCGTACCTCGGGACCGCACCCCCAGTACAGTGTCACCTTGCCCTTGGGCGGCGGCTGCTGGCTCGGATCGGTCGGCACGCCGGGGGTCTGGGGCGGCGGGGGAGACGGCTTGAACGGTTCCAGCGGCAGGCTGGCGCCCATATTCATCCGCGGCGGGATAGCTTGCATCGCCTGGATCCCCTGCGGCCGCGTGCGCACCTGCAGCGCCACGTCCATGTAGCGGCCCATCGCAAACCGCGTGTTGCCGAATGCGTTTTGAGCGCCCGGGAAAGATGTGACGCGCGGCGCTCCCGGAATGAACATCACGTTGGTCGCCACGTCGATCCACAACTGCGCGACCGGCGGTCGCACCTCTTGCTGCTGCGCGGCTGCCCCGGTGGCGAGCAGCAAGACCAGCACGGTCAGCGCAAGCAGGCGGTACCGTAACCTCGGCATGAACAATCCTCCTCAGACGTAGCAGGCCATCTCTTGAGATGGCCTCTTCCATAGTAGACAGAGGGGCGGCTGAGGGAAAGAGGAACCTCTCGAAACATGAGCATGGAGATCATCAAACCCGATCGCATGCGGGCGGGGCCGCCGGACCGGCCGCAGTACTTCTCCGGCACGGTCCTGATGCAGCCGCTGCACACCGAACAACCTCCCGGATCTCCCGAGATCGTGGCGGTATTCTTCGAGCCGGGGGCGCGCACCGTTCCGCACGTTCACTCCACCGATCAGGTGCTGTACTTCACCGAGGGTGAGGGTCTGGTGGTCACCGGGCAACAGCGGCGCACGCTGAGGGCTGGGGAGATTGCCGTCATCCCGGGAGGGATTTGGCACTGGCACGGGGCCACGAAGTCAAAGGGCACGGTGCACGTGTCAATCAAGGCCGCCGGACCGACGGACTGGGAAGTGGAGAAGAAGGACTGGGAGAACTACTAGACGCTTTCCAGACGTTTCACTGATCCCGCCGGTACTTCGAGTGAAACGGTCTTCGGGTGGAGAATCTTGGCCAGAATCTCCAGGCCGTCCACGAGCCGGGGGCCGGGGCGGCTGAAGTAGGACGTTGCTTCGGTTAGATAGACTTGTCCGTCCCGCACGGCCCGCATTCCGTCCCAGCCCGGCCGGTCAGTGAGCAGGTGGATCTCCTCGCGCACGCGC
>DASYRL010000043.1:0-1901 GCA_036004445.1 bacterium | reverse complement strand
GACGAGGACCTCCTTCGTGGCCAGCGCGATCTCCTTGCCCGCCCGAAGCGCCGACATGGTCGGCGGCAACGCCCGGGCGCCGGGAATCGCCACGACGACCAGGTCGCAGCGAGGATCCGTGACCATCGCCTCGACCTGTTTATCGAAGTCCGGTTCGCCTGCGTGGCCGTGAACCAGGTAATCGACCTTTCGGTTGGTGGCGCGCACGCCCTCGGTCAGCCCGAAGAGCTTGAAGCGGCCTGGGTTGCGGTCGATCACGTCGAGGGTCTGTTGACCGATGGACCCGGTTGCACCGAGGACCACAACGTTCAAGGGGCGCGTCATCTATATGAGGTGGAAGACCGTCACGTAGAAGTACACGAGGATCGGCGGGAAGAGGATGGAGTCGATCCGGTCGAGAACTCCGCCATGCCCTGGGATCAGATGCGACGAATCCTTGACCTCGGCGATGCGCTTCATCTGCGACTCGACGAGGTCGCCCACCTGTCCGCTGGTGCCGACCAGGAGCCCAAGCACCACCGCGTGCAGCGGGTTGATCCCCAGCACGCCCGAGACGCCGATGATCATGACGAGCACGGCGCCCACGACGCCGGCGACCGCACCCTCGACGGTCTTGCGTGGGCTGATTGAAGCGAAGAACGGATGCCGTCCGATCCGGCTTCCGATCAGCAGCGCGGCAGCGTCGCTGACGACGACCGCAAGGATCGTGAACAGGGTCCAGACGGTGCCGTGGGGCTGCGACGTGTAAAGCAGGAGGTAGTAGTTGAACGGCATGCCGATGTAGAGCGCGCCGGCAAGCCCCATCGCCCACCGGCTCAGACCCTGGCGCCTGCCGGGAAGCACGAGGAACGCGCCGAGCCCGCCGACGAGCGCAAGCGACAGCACCAGGGTGACCGGGATCTCTTTGAGGACGGTGCCGCTGAAGGCGAAGAACACGCCGAGCGGGTACAGAAGCCACGCCGGGGCACGGGAGCCCATCCGGTCTGAGAGTCCGTTGAACTCCCAGAGCGCAAGCCCGCCGATGACCAGCACCAGTGCGTAGACGCCATAAACACCTGCCAGGACCAGGCCGATGACAACCGCGAGGATCACGAAGGCGCTGATGATGCGCACCATCAGCGGGCTCGGCTTCCAGCCGCCGAGCATCGACATGTTCCTCGTCGTCAACCTGCACCACCCACGCTTACACGTGGGGACCCCGATAGGGATTCGGGTCGTGCGCCGAACCGACGGACCCGCGATGCGTATTCGACGAGCGCCGCCTTCAGGTCCTCAGGGCTGAAATCTGGCCACAGTGTCTCGGTGACGACGATCTCCGCGTAGGCACCCTGCCACAGAAGAAAGTTGCTCACGCGGTGCTCGCCCGCCGTGCGGATGATCAGGTCGGGGTCGGGCAGCGACGGCTGGTACATGCGTGCCGAGATCGCCGCTTCGTCGACGTCCTCTGGTGAAACGCCGTCGCGGACAATGCTGCGCACAGAGTCGACGATCTCCGCTCGGCCTCCGTAGTTGAGACAGACGTTGAGCACGCCGTTCTTGTTGTTTGCAGTTCGGGCCATCGCCTCGTCGATACGCTGGCGCATCCGTGGCGACAGGTCGTCGCGACGCCCGCTGACGACGATGCGCACGCCGCGCCGGTGCATCTCGTCGATCTCGCGCTGCATCGTCTCGTGGAAGAGGCGCATGAGTGCTCGCACCTCGGCGCGCGGGCGGGCCCAGTTCTCGGTCGAGAACGCGTAGATGGAGAGCACGTGGACGCCGAGGTCCTCGCAAGCCTGGAGAACGGGCTTGATGGCTCGCACGCCTGCGCGGTGGCCGAAGCTGGCGGGGCGGCCGCGCCGGCGGGCCCAGCGACCGTTGCCGTCCATGATGATCCCGACGTGGCGGGGGACGTGAGAGTC
>DASYRL010000042.1:0-3643 GCA_036004445.1 bacterium | reverse complement strand
TCAGGCCGGCTTTTCCTTGAGCTTCTTGACTTCCGCCGCGGTGAGCAGCAGGGGGTCGCGGTGGGCGAGGATAGCCTCGTCGGTGACGACACACCGGCGGACGTCCGGCCGGGCGGGGATCTCATACATGATGTTGAGCATAATGTCCTCGATCACCGTGCGCAGCCCGCGGGCTCCGGTGTGGCGGCCCATCGCCTCGCGGGCGATGGCGTGCAGCGCCTCCTCGGTAAAGACCAGTTCCACGCCGTCCATCTCGAGGATCTTCTGGTATTGCCGGACCAATGCGTTCTTCGGCTCGACGAGGATGCGCACGAGGTCCCGGACGTCGAGGGAGTTGAGCGGCACGATGATCGGCAGGCGCCCGATGAACTCCGGGATCAGCCCGTAGCGCAGGAGATCCTGCGGCATCAGCTGGGCGAGCAGCTCCGCCTGGGCCTCCTTGCTCTTGGGGTGGATCTCCGCGCCGAACCCGATCGTCGTCTGCCGGATGCGCGATTCGACGAGCTTTTCCAGACCTTCGAAGGCGCCCCCGCAGATGAACAGGATGTTGGTGGTGTCGATCTGGATAAACTCCTGGTGAGGATGCTTCCGGCCGCCCTGCGGCGGCACGTTTGCCACCGTGCCCTCGAGAATCTTCAGGAGCGCCTGCTGGACCCCCTCACCGGAGACGTCCCGGGTGATTGACGGGTTCTCAGACTTCCGGGCGATCTTATCGGTCTCGTCGATGTAGATGATCCCGCGCTCGGCTTTCTTGACGTCGAAGTCCGCGGCCTGGATGAGCCGCAGCAGGATGTTCTCGACGTCTTCGCCGACGTAGCCGGCCTCGGTGAGCGAGGTGGCATCGGCGATCGCAAACGGCACGTCCAGGATTTTCGCCAGGGTCTGCGCGAGCAAAGTCTTCCCACAACCCGTGGGTCCGATCAGCATGATGTTGGCTTTTTGCAGTTCCACATCGCTGGGCCGCCGCGATCCGATGCGCTTGTAGTGGTTGTAGACGGCCACCGCCAGCGCTTTCTTCGCGCGGTCCTGTCCGATGACGTACTGGCAGAGGGTCTGGTAGATCTCGTGCGGCTTGGGCGTGCTGCGCGGCGCCGCCGACTCGGTCTCCCCGTAGAGTTCTTCCTCGATGATCTCGTTGCACAGCTCGATGCACTCGTCGCAGATGTACACCCCGGGGCCGGCCACCAGCTTCCGCACCTGCTCCTGCGACTTGCCGCAGAAAGAACACTTCAGCTTGTCGCCGTCGCCGAACCTGAACATCCTCTCCTTAGGCATTCAGTCGCTCCGATTCACGATTCACGATTCACGAAATCAGCGGTCCTTGGCCACCACGAGTTTCTCGCGCGGCTGGATGACCTCGTCGATCAAACCGTACTCCTTGGCCGCCGCCGGGTCCATCCAGAAGTCGCGGTCCGTGTCCCGCTCGATCCGTTCGATGGGCTGGCCGGTATGGTGGGCCAGGATTTCGTTCGTGAGCTGCCGCATCCGCAGGAACTGCTTGGCCTGAATATCGATGTCGGCGGTGGTGCCCTGAATGCCGCCGCCCCACGGCTGGTGGATGAGGATCTGCGAGTACGGCAGCGAGGAGCGTTTGCCCTTCGCTCCCCCCGCCAGGATGACCGCGGCGCCGCTGGCCGCCAGCCCGACGCAGATCGCCGCGACCGCCGGCCGCACGTACTGCATCGTGTCGTAGATCGCCAGCGCCGGGGTGAGGCTGCCGCCGGGACTGTTGATGTACAGGAAGATGTCCTTCTCCGGGTCCTCTCCTTCGAGGAACAGCAACTGCGCGATGATCAGGTTGGCCATGTCGTCGTCGATGGGGCCGCCGACGAACACGATGCGGTCCTTGAGCAGGCGCGAGTAGATGTCGTAGGCCCGCTCGCCGCGCGCGGTGTGTTCAACGACCATCGGAACCAGTGTCATGGATGTCACTCCTTTGACGAAGCTCACGCAGACCGTCGGGCGGACTCGACCAGGTGGGCGAGAGCCTTGTCGCGGCGCATCACCGCCACCAGGCGCTCGTAACGTCCGTCGTCCGCCAGCCGCTCACGCACGCGCGGGACGTCAGACTGCAGCCTGCGGGCTTCGTTCTCTATGACGCGATCGATCTCCTCTTGTGAGGGTTGCAGCCTCTCCCGGCGCGCGACTTCGTCGAGCGCGAGCTGGGCACGCAGCCGCCGTTCTGCGCCGGGGCGGAACTCCCCGCGCAGTTGTTCCTCGGTCTTCTCCGTCGCCTGGAGGTAGCGGCTGAGCGTCAGCCCCCGCCGCTGCAGGGTGTCGGCAAGGTCGGCCACCAGGTGCTCAACCTCATGGAGGACCAGACTCTCAGGCAGTTCGATGCTCGCGCCCTCGAGCACCGCATCGACCACCTTCTGTTCGTACTCCCCGGCGGCCCGGGCCGCGGCATCGGAGGCTGCGCGCTCGCGGAGCATGGTCCGCAGCTCGTCCAGTGTCTTGACGTTGCCGACCGTCTTGGCGAATTCGTCGGTGAGGTCCGGCAATTCGCGCTGTTTGACGTCGACGACTTCCAGGGTCACGGACGCGTCCGGCCCAAGCGCTGCCGCGCGCGTGTCGCCGACGACCGCGCCCCCGAGGGCCGCATCGACCTCCGGTGGAAACGTGCCGCCTCCCACTTCCAGGAGGTACTCTTTGCCCACCGCAAACCGCTCGGGCGTCCCGGTCACCTCGACCGCGCGGACCAGCACATAATCGCCCTCCGCGACCGCCTTGCCGGGAGCGGGCACCAGGTGCGCGTGGCGGGCCCGGAGATCCTCGATCGCCCGGTCGATATCGGCGTCGCTGACGGCCGGTTCGTCGAACGGAACCCGGATGGCGTCGTAGTCGCCGAGCTGGACGTCGGGGACCAGATCGACGGTCGCCGTGAATCGCAGGGGCTTGCCTTCCTCGACTTCACCGACGTCGATCTGGGGGCGGGCGATCGGGCGCAGCTCGGCTTTGTCCAGCGCCTGCTCGTATGCGTCGGGGACCAGCAGGCGCACCGCCTCTTCGTAGATGGCCTCCTTCCCGACGACGCGCTCGAGCAGCCCGCGAGGCGCCTTGCCGCGCCGGAAACCCGGGACGTCAACGCGCTGGTTCAGGCGTTTGACGGCCTGACTGACGCCTCGGGCGAAGTCCTCAGGCGGGACCTCAACTTCGAGGACGGCGCGGCTCTGCGGTTCTCTGCGGACCTCGACCTTCAAACGGTCACCTCACAACGGGAACAGGGAGCAGCGAACAGGGAACAGCTAACCCATTCGCGCAGATCTGCGTGTCTAGCCTTTAGACCGTTCCCTGTTCCCCGTTCCCTGTTCCCGCCGTTAACTGTGGTGCGGGCGGAGGGATTCGAACCCCCATGGGGTTGCCCCCACCAGCTCCTAAGGCTGGCGCCTAAACCAGTTCGGCTACGCCCGCACTATACTGCCGGGAACAGCGAACAGGGAACAGCGAGCAGGGACTGCCGGTCCTGATCGTTCCCTGTTCCCCGTTCCCTGTTCCCGGTTCCTGGGGGGCCGCCAGGGACTCGAACCCTGAACCTAGAGATTAAGAGTCTCCCGCTCTACCAGTTGAGCTAGCGGCCCACACCCGCCACATTATAACGGAAGACCGGAGAACAAGAAACGGGGAACCGAAACGTTCACAAAAC
>DASYRL010000041.1:0-6904 GCA_036004445.1 bacterium | reverse complement strand
TTGCGTCCGCCCTGTTTCGCGGCGTACAACGCCTTGTCGGCGCGCTGCACGAGGGTGTCGAAATCCTGTCCGTCCTCCGGACACGAGGCGACCCCGATCGAGATGGTCATCTTCCCGCGTGGCATGATCTCTTCATCTTTGAACGGGTGGTCTTCGACCACCGTCCGCAGGCGCTCCATGGCGACCAGCGCCGTCTCCTTCGTCGCCCCGGGCATCACCAGCGCAAACTCCTCACCGCCATAGCGGGCCAGCAGATCGCTGCTGCGAATCTGCCGGCGCATCACACCGGCCAGCTCCTGGAGGATGACGTCGCCGGCGACGTGCCCGAACCGGTCATTGTACCGCTTGAAGAAGTCCAGGTCGATGATCGCCAGCGTGCACTGACCGCCGTACCGCTGGATACGTGTAATCTCCGCCCCCAGCACGTACTCGAACTGGCGGCGATTGTACAGGCCGGTCAGCGGGTCGGTGATCGCCTGTTCGTGCAGCTCGCGCCGGAGGGCGATGGTATGCTCGCGCTGGCGGAGCAGCCGCTCGAAAACCAGCCCGATGTAGAGGTTGACCGCCAGAAAGGCGGCCGCCACCAGCATCTCGAACGGGACGAACACCTGCGTCCCGGTGGCCATACGCAGCGCCACCGTCCCCAGGTAGCCAGCCGTCATCGCCATACTCAGCGCGGCCACGCCGCTGAAACCGATAAGGCCGGCCACGAACACCAGCGACGCGAACCATCCCATCAGCAGGAGCATCCGGGCAGGCGGCGCGGAGTACGCATACACGTTGAGCAGGACCGCGTTGGCCAGCATTGGGACGTAGACGTAGTGGCGGTCCCACTTGATGCGTGCGTCGAGGCCCAGCCGTGGAATGAACCAGAGGACGCTCTGAACTGCGAGGGTCCCCCCGATCAGCACCGCCCAGTGCACCGTCGATAGGGGTTGGTTGCCGTATAGGGAGAGCAGGTAGATGATGATGAGAGCAAGGCCGTAGCCGGCGGAGGCGAGAATCACGCCGCGCTGCTTCTCTCGGTGAGAAGTGGACGCTAGGGCCGGGGAGGCTGCGGGGGCCCGCATGCTGGACAGGCGGTTCCACGTTTGGGACGATTTTTCCTGTGGGCTAGGGAACGGTGCGATCGTGCCGAACAGTACTCTGTGCCTGCCGATCCAACACCCATGCTCCGCCAGTACCACGAGCTGAAAGCCCGCTACCCGGGCACGCTCCTGATGTTCCGCCTGGGCGATTTCTACGAGTTCTTCTACGAAGATGCCCAGGAGGCGGCGCGGGTCCTGGAGATCACGCTGACCTCGCGCGAAGTCGGCAAGGGGTCGCGGATCCCAATGTGCGGCATTCCCCACCACGCGCTCGATGCCTACCTCGTGCGGCTCGTCGAGCGCGGGTACCGCGTCGCAATCTGCGACCAGCTCGAAGATCCGCGGCAGGCCAAAGGGCTGGTGAAGCGGGATGTCGTCCGGGTCGTGACGCCCGGAACGGTCATCGACGGGGCGGCGCTGGCCCGTGGGTCCAATACCTACCTGGCGGCCGTTCTACCCGGGGATCCGCACTGGGGTCTGGCTGTTTGCGACCTCTCGACCGGTGAATTCCAGGTCGGGGAAATCGGCGGGGCTGATCCCGCGGCAACGACGGCTGAGGAACTCGCACGCCTCGATCCTAAAGAGGTCCTCACGCCCGACGACGCGCGGGATCTCCTGGGCCGGCTGCTCGGCCCTCGGGTGGCGATTACCGGGCTGGATCGTTGGCGGTTCGACGTCAGCCTCGCCCGGGCGGGGCTCCTCTCGCATTTCGGGGTGGTGAGCCTCGAGGGGTTCGGCTGCGAGCATCTCCCGGCCGCGGTCGCCGCCGCGGGCGCGCTGCTCCAGTACCTGAAAGACACGCAGATGAGCCCGCTGGCGCATCTCCGCCGGATGTCGACGTACGCGCCGGAGGATGGTCTCGTCCTCGATGCCGCCACCCGGCGCAACCTGGAAGTAGTCCGCAATCTCGCCGACGGGCGGACCGCGGGCTCGCTCCTTGGAGTGCTCGATGAGTCGGTCACGGGCATGGGGGCGAGGACACTCCGGCAGTGGCTGCTGCAACCGCTGCGCCGGCGCGAGGAGATTGTCCGGCGACTCGACGCCGTCGACCACTTCGTCATGCATCCACGTCTGCGCGAGTCACTGCGCACGTCGTTGAAGGGGATGGCTGATCTGCAACGGCTCGTGGGACGCGCCGGCCACGGTTCGGCTGCGCCGCGCGAGATGGTGGCACTGGCCGCCGCTCTGCGAAAACTCCCCTCGGTGATCGACCTCCTGAGCGGAGTCACGGTACCGATGCTCCAGGAGATCGTGCTGGTCGTGAAGACCCACGACGAGATCGCAGGTGTGATCGAACGGGCGATTGTGGATGCGCCTCCAGCTGTGCTCCAGGACGGCGGGGTGATTCGAGACGGCTTTAACGAGGAACTGGACTCAATTCGGCGCACCGCGCGCACGGGCCGGACGTGGATTGCAGATTTCGAGGCCGCGGAGCGGACCCGCACGGGCATCAAGTCCTTGAAGGTCGGGTTCAACAAGGTCTTCGGCTACTACATCGAGGTCAGCAACGCCAACCTGCCCGCCGTTCCGTCTGACTACGTTCGAAAGCAGACCCTGACCAGCGGCGAGCGCTTCATCACGCCCGACATGAAAGAGCGCGAAGCGGCCATCCTCGGCGCCGAGGAGCGGAGCGCGGTCCTGGAGCGCGACCTCTACGACGGCGTCCGGCAGATCGTCGCGCAGGCGGCCGAACCGCTGCTGCTGACCGCCCGAGGCGTCGCCGAGCTCGACGCCCTGGCGGCGCTCGCCGAAGTGGCCGCGGCCTCGCATTACGTTCGCCCGGAGATCGTCGAAGAGCCGGTGCTCGAGATCCAAGGTGGACGCCACCCGGTGGTGGAACGGCTCGTGGCCGACCGGTTCGTGCCCAACGACGCGCACCTGTCGACGACGGATCGTGCCATCGTGCTGGTCACCGGCCCCAACATGGCAGGGAAATCGACCTATCTTAGGCAGACCGCACTCATTGTCCTGATGGCACAGATCGGCTCGTTCGTGCCCGCCGACCGTGCGGCGATCGGCCTGGCCGACCGGATCTTCACGCGCGTCGGCGCCGTCGACGACATCGCGACCGGCCGGAGCACGTTTCTCGTCGAGATGCAGGAAGTGGCCAACATCCTCCACCACGCGTCGGCCCGCAGTGTGATCATCCTCGACGAGGTCGGCCGCGGGACGAGCACGTACGATGGGATGAGCATCGCCTGGGCCGTGGTGGAGTACCTCCATGACCACATCGGCGCCCGCACGCTGTTCGCTACCCACTATCACGAACTGACGGAACTCGGCGCGCTGCTGCCGCGCGTGCACAACGTGAACGTGCTTGTCCAGGAGGAAGGCGACACGGTCGTATTTCTGCGGCGCGTCGCCGACGGCGGCGCGGACCGCAGCTACGGGATCCACGTAGCCCGGCTCGCGGGCCTGCCCGGGCCGGTTATCGACCAGGCGCAGCGCATCCTCCAGCGTCTGGAGTCCAGCGCCGGTCCCGCCCCCTCCGACGACACATTCCTCCCGCCCCTCCCGTCCCGCGCCCTCGGCGCGCAGCAGCTGCCACTGCCGCTGAATCAGCTCTCGCCGGTCGAAGAGTCGCTGCTGACCATGAGCCTGGAGTCCATGACCCCGCTGGACGCGATGGCGGCGCTTCACGCGTTGATCGAACAGGTCCGTCAGCGGGTCGCCGCCGGCGAATCCGGCGGACGGACCGGGAAGGTCGTGCGCATGAAGCGGCATTTGCCGAAAAACCGATGAAGCGCAAGCGCGCAAACAGGCAAGCGAGCAAGCCAGACCACGACCTGGCCCGCATCCGGATCCTCGACAAGGCGGTGGCCGAGCGGATTGCCGCGGGGGAGGTGGTGGACCGGCCCGCGTCGGTGGTGAAGGAACTCATCGAAAACAGTCTCGACGCGGGCGCGACCCGCATCAGCATCGAGATCGAGGGCGGCGGCATCGCCCTCATCCGCGTCGGCGACGACGGCACCGGGATGCATCCGGAAGACCTTTCGCTGGCGGTCGAGCGCTTCGCGACGAGCAAGGTCAACACCGCCGAAGATCTCCTCGCGATCCGTACGTTGGGCTTTCGCGGAGAGGCGCTGCCGAGCATCGCCGCGGTTTCCCACCTCGAGATTGTCAGCACCGTCGGCGACGGATCCGGCCGCCGCCTGCGTATGAGCGGAGGCGAAGCCCCAGCCCTCGACTCGGTCGGGGCGCCGGCGGGCACGACGGTGACGGTCCGGCAGCTGTTCTTCAATACCCCGGCGCGCCGGAAGTTTCTCAAGTCTCCCAGCCGGGAGTTCGCGTTGATCACCGAGGTTGTCAACCGCGCCGCCCTGGCGAATCCGGCCGTGGCGTTCCGCGTCGTGCATGAGGGGAACGATGTCCTGCGCTACCCCGCCGGCAGCCTTGAAGACCGCGTCGCCGCGGTGCTGGGCGGGGAGACGTTCGCCGGGATGATCGCATTTCGGCACGAGTCCGCGGGCGCGAATCTCACGGGCTGGGTCGGGCGCCCGGAGCTGGCGCGCGCGGGCCGCCGCCAGCAGTACCTGTACGTGAACAGCCGGCCGGTCGCGAACCGGATCATGGCAAGCGCGGTGGAACACGCATACCAGCAGCTGCTGCCTCAGGGCAGATTCCCGCTATTTGTCTTGTTCGCCGGCTTTCCGCTCGACCGGCTCGATGTCAACATCCATCCGCGCAAGCTGGAGGTCCGCTTCGACGACGACCATCGCGTGTTCGGCGTCGTGGCGCGGGCGATTCGCAGCGCACTGCTGGACGCCCGGCTCGTGCGGAGGGTCGAACAGGCCGCCGTCCAGTATCCGACCGAGATCTCGATAGGGCAAGGCCTCTCGCTGCAGGCAGACGGGGTCGGGGTTCGTGAGGCCTTTCCGGTGCCCATCGACGGAACTGGACCCCTGCCTGCGATGCGGCTGCTCGGCCAGGTCTACGGGACCTATCTGCTGGCGCAGTCCGCCGACGGCCTGCTCGTGATCGATCAGCATGCCGCCCACGAACGCGTGCTCTACGAACGCCTCCTCCAGCAGCGCGTGGCGGGGGCCGCGACGGGACAGGTCCTTGTGACGCCCATTCCCGTCGAGCTCGACGCCTGGCAGCTCCCGCTGCTGCGCACCTATGGGGAGGCACTCGAACAGTTGGGATTCGCCTTCGAAGAATTCGGCGAGCGCACGCTGCTCCTGCGCGTGGTCCCGCAGATTGCCGGCCGGTCGCCGGCCGCGGTGCTCAAGGATCTCTTGACGGAACTCGCCGAAACTGAGCACACCAAGACGACAGAGAGTCTGCTCGAGCGCCTAACCATCGGAACCGCCTGCCACAGCGCGATCAGGGCGGGGGACGTCCTGACCATGGAACAGATGGTGGCGCTCGTGCAGGACCTTGCCAAGACCGATGATCCGTATACGTGCTTCCACGGCCGCCCGACGCTGGTCAGTGTTCCCCTGACGCAACTCGATAGATGGTTCCTAAGACGCTGACTGCGTCTTCTCCGTCTTCTCAGTCTTCTCAGTCGCAACCAACGGAGGGTTAGACGGAGAAGGCGGTGGAGACTGAGAAGACGCTCGTGGTTCTGTGCGGCCCGACGTGCACCGGTAAGACCGCTGCGTCTCTCGAGCTCGCCGAACGCATTGGAGCAGAAATTGTTGCGGCGGACTCCCGCACGGTCTATCGCCTCATGGACATCGGTACGGCCAAGCCCACGCCGGCCCAGCGGGCATGGGTCCCGCACCACCTCCTCGACGTTGCCGCCCCCGACGAGATTTTCACCGTCGCCCATTTTCGGCACCTCGCGCGCAGTGCGATCGACGACATTCAGAACCGTGGCAAGATTCCTCTGCTGGTTGGTGGCAC
This sequence comes from bacterium, assembly GCA_036004445.1. Lineage (GTDB taxonomy): Bacteria > Sysuimicrobiota > Sysuimicrobiia > Sysuimicrobiales > Kaftiobacteriaceae > DASXUC01. The sequence goes on along the minus strand of DASYRL010000041.1, from coordinate 965 downwards.
CGGCCTCTACATCCGGGCGGTGACCGACGACCTACAGATTCCCAAGGCCCCGCCGAACTGGGAACTCCGCGCCCGCTTGGAGAAAGCCGAGCGCGCCGAACCCGGCAGCCTGCACCGTCGCCTCACCGTCGTGGATCCGGCCGCGGCCGCCCGCATCCACCCGAGAAACATCCGGCGTCTCGTGCGGGCCATCGAGGTGTTCGAGACGACAGGAACTCCGATTAGTTCGCAGCAGCGGCGCGGCGACACGGCCTTCGAGGCGGCGCGGGTCGGACTTCAGGTTGAGCGGCCCGTTCTGTACCAGCGGATCGACGTGCGCGTCGACGAGCAGATTGCCGCGGGTCTCGTTGACGAGGTCCGCGGGCTCCTCGCATCCGGCTACGGCCCGTCGCTGCCATCGATGCAGGGGCTCGGGTACAAGGAAATCCTCGCGTTCCTGAACGGTGAGCACACGATGGAGGAAGCCGTGGCCATGCTGAAGCGGAATACACGGCGCTACGCGAAGCGGCAGCTCACCTGGTTCCGCCCCGATCCGCGAATTCGCTGGATCGACGTGACCAACTTGACCCCGACGGAAGTCGCTGCAACAATGGCCTCTATGCTAGAGTAATTCCGTCATAGCGAGAAACCACATTCCGTCATTGCGAGGAGCGAAGCGACGAAGCAATCTCGAGATCGCTTCGCTGCGCTCGCGATGACACCAAGGAAAGGGTCGATCGAATGCACGTCGCCAAACGACTCCAGGAAATCGGCGCCTACCTGTTCGCAGACCTGGACCGGAAACAGGCGGAGATTACCAGCAAAGGCGTTGACGTCATTAGCCTCAGCGTCGGCGATCCCGATCTGCCGACCCCGGCGCACATCGTCGACGCCATGATGGAGGGCGCGTCCGACGCGCGGACCCATCGCTACCCGCCGTACGGCGGAACGAAAGAGTTCCGCGAGACCACGGCCGGGTGGTTCCG
>DASYRL010000040.1:0-33506 GCA_036004445.1 bacterium | reverse complement strand
GGAGGAAGTCACCCGGCTCCGCGAGTTCATCGACCGCAGCTTCAAGGTCGAGGGCGACCTACGGAGAGACCTCACGATGGACGTCCGCCGGTTGGTCGAGATCGGATCCTTCCGCGGCCAGCGGCACAAGAAGAACCTGCCGGTGCGCGGCCAGCGGACGCGGACGAACGCGCGCACGCGAAAGGGACGCAAGCGAACGGTCGGGTCCGGCAAGCGACGCCTTGAAAAGAAATAACTTCGTGACTGGTGACTTGTGACTCGTGACTCGAACTGCCCACTCAGAGATCTTCGAGTCACCAGTCACGAGTCACGAGTCACAAGGAGGTAGCATGGCAAAACCGAGAGGCCGTAGGAAAGAGCGGAAGAGCGTTCCGGTCGGCGTGGCGCACATCCAGTCCACGTTCAACAACACGATCGTGACCATCACCGACCAGAAGGGCAACGTGCTGGCGTGGGCCAGCGCCGGGATGACCGGGTTCAAGGGGTCGCGCAAAGGGACGCCGTTCGCCGCCGGCCTGGCCGCGGAAAGCGCCGCCCGGAAGGCGATGGAGCACGGCGTGAAGCAGGTCGAAGTGTACGTGAAGGGGCCGGGCGCCGGCCGCGAGGCCGCGATCCGCTCGTTGCAGGCCGCGGGGCTGGAGGTCAACCTCATCCGCGATGTCACTCCCATTCCGCATAACGGATGCCGGCCGCCGAAGCGGCGAAGAGTCTGACGGAGGAATAGATGGGTCGATACCATGGTTCGGTATGTAGGCTGTGCCGCCGCGAGGGGATGAAGCTCTACCTCAAGGGCGAAAAATGCTACACGGAAAAATGCCCGGTGCACAAGCGGCCGGTGCCGCCGGGGATGCATGGGCAGGGACGCCGCAAGCTCAGCGAGTTCGGCATCCGCCTGCGCGAGAAGCAGAAGCTGCGAAGGATCTACGGCGTCCTGGAGACGCAGTTCAAGACCTACTTCCAGCGCGCGGCGAAGGCGCGCGGGGTCACCGGCGTCCGCCTGCTCCAGCTGCTGGAGACGCGTCTGGACAACGTCGTGTACCGGCTCGGATTTGCCATGTCGCGGAAAGAAGCGCGGCAGATGGTCCTGCACGGGCACGTCGCCGTCAACGGCGGAAAGGTGACCATCCCGTCGTATCAAGTCAAACCCGGTGACGTGCTGACGCCCACCGGCCGCGGCCGGGAGCACCCACGCGTCAAGGAGCTCGCGGAGACCGGGCTCCGCACCCTGCCCAGCTGGCTGGAGTTCTCGGCCCCGGCCCTGGAAGGCAGGGTACTGAGCATGCCGGCCCGTGAGGAGATCGACGTGCCGGTGCAGGAGCAGCTGATCGTTGAATACTACTCGCGCTGACGTGCGCAAGCGGGTAAGCGCGCAAGCGGGCAAGCAAGGACCAGGAGGTTGGTGAATGAGTATTGCGGCGATTTTTCAGGGCGAGGCAGCCAAGGCGAAGATCGAGTACGCGGAGCTTTCGGAGACCTACGGGAAGTTCGTCATCGAGCCGCTGGAGCGCGGTTCAGGGGTGACGCTGGGCAACGCCCTGCGCCGCACCCTGCTGTCGGCGATCCCCGGCGCGGCCGTCACCTCGGTGAAGATCGAGGGCGTGCTGCATGAGTTCTCCACGATCTCCGGCGTCGTGGAGGATGTCACCCAGGTCATCCTCAATCTCAAGGAGCTCACGCTTCGCCTGCACACCGACAAGCCGAAACTGCTGCGCCTGGACGTCAAAGGAAAGAAGGAAGTCACGGCCGCGGATATCCAGGAGGACGCCGAGGTTGACGTCCTCAACCCGGACCTGCACATCGCGACCCTCGACAAGAAGGACACGCGGCTGGCGATGGAGCTCGTCGTCGAGCGGGGCAAGGGCTACGTGCCGGCCGAGAAGCACCGCAAGAGCGAGCACGTGATCGGAGTCATCCCCGTCGACTCGATCTTTCTGCCGATCCAGAAGATCAACTACGCGGTGGAAGACACCCGCGCGGGCACGGCCGAGGCCGACCGGCTCGTCCTCGAGGTGTGGACCGACGGCTCGGTGCGCCCGGAGGAGGCGGTGAAGGACGCCGCGACCATCCTCATGGATTCGCTGCGGATGTTCGCCCGGATGGGCGACGAGGGCGCGGACCAGTTCGGAGGGGGCACCGGCACGGACGAGCAGATGGGCAAGCTGTACGCGATGCCCATCGAGGAACTCGACCTGTCGGTGCGGCCGTACAACTGCCTCAAGCGCGCCGGCATCAACACCGTCGGCGACCTGATGCAGCGGTCGGAAGAGGAAATCGTCAGCGTGAAGAACTTCGGGCGCAAGTCGCTGGACGAGGTGCGCGAGAAGCTCACGAATCTGGGACTCTCGCTCCGCCGGAGAGAGGGTTAGCGAGTCACGAGTCCCGAGTCACGCATTACGAAGTGGGAGTTGGGGGATGCTCGGTGCAGCCACACGAAAACTCGGCCGTGAGACCAGCGAGCGCAAGGCGCTGTTCCGGGATCTGGTCGGCGCGCTCATCGTCAACGGCAAGATTGAAACCACGCTGGCGAAGGCGAAGGAAACCAAGAAGATCGCCGACAGCGTGATCGCGCGGGCACAGGACAACGACGTGCACGCCCGCCGTCAGGTCAAGCGTCTGATCTCCGATGAGCGGATCGTCCGCCGCCTGTTCAGCGACGTGGCGCCGCGTTACGCGAAGGGCCGCGGCGGGTACACCAGGATCGTGCGCACCCGGGTCCGCCGCGGCGATGCCGCCGAGATGGCCATCGTCGAACTCCTGCCGTAGTTCGACCACCCCCACAACCTACAGAACTCACTCAACCTACACAATGACCTGCCTCAGAGCTCGCGTGTCGCCGGGCTATTGTGTAGGTTGTGTGGGTCGTGTAGGTTGTGTAGGTTAATGGCGCTGATCGAGGTCACCAACCTCCAGTACGTCTACAACGCGGGGACCCCCGAGGCCGTGGAGGCCCTGCGGGGGGTGACCCTGCACGTCGGCCGCGGTGAGTTCGTCGCCGTCGTCGGCGGCAACGGGTCGGGCAAATCCACGCTGGCCAAGCTTCTCAACGCGCTGCTGCTGCCCACCGCGGGCGACGTGGTCGTCGACGGGATGAACACGAAGGACCAGGGAGCCGCGTGGGAGATCCGGCGGCGGGTCGGGATGGTCTTTCAGAACCCGGACAACCAGATCGTCGCCACCGTCGTCGAGGAGGACGTCGCGTTCGGGCCCGAGAACCTCGGCGTGCCCCCCGCGGAGATTCGGGCGCGCGTCGACGGCGCGCTGTCCGCCGTCGACATGCTGGAGTTTCGCCGGCAGGAACCCCATCTGCTGTCGGGAGGCCAAAAGCAGCGGGTCGCCGTCGCCGGCATCCTTGCGATGCGTCCGCAGTGCATCATCCTCGACGAAGCCACCACGATGCTCGACCCGCAGGGGCAGCGCGAAGTGCTCGAGACGATCACGCGCCTAGTCAGCGAGGGAATCACCGTCATCTTCATCACCCACTCGATGGAAGAAGCGCTTCGGTGCGACCGGGTGGTTGTGATGGCCGGCGGGCGCATCGTGCTGGATGGCCCGCCCGCGGAGGTGTTCAGCCGCTTCGGCGACCTCGAACGGTTCGCTCTGGCGCTGCCCCCGATCCCGCTGCTGGCCCAGCAGCTCCGCGCCGACGGACTGCCCATCCCGCCGGCGGTGTTTGGCATCGACCAACTCGCCGACGCGGTGGTCACGCTCATGCGGGCGGAGGATCCCGATGGCGCTCATTGAGTGCGAACACCTGAGTCACGTCTACATGCAGGGGACGCCGCTGGAAACGGTGGCGTTGTCCGACGTCTCGCTGTCCATCGACGAGGGCGAGGTCGTCGGCCTCATCGGCCCGACCGGATCGGGCAAGTCCACGCTCGTCCAGCATTTCAACGGGCTGCTGAAGCCGACGTCCGGATCCGTGCGGGTGGCCGGGGTAGACCTGGCCGCCAAAGGCGCGGATCTCCGGCAGATCCGCCGGCACGTCGGACTGCTGTTCCAATTTCCCGAGTATCAGCTGTTCGAGGAAACGGTGGCTGCCGACGTGGCGTTCGGCCCACGCAACCTCGGACTGCAGGATGCGGAGGTCCGTGAACGGGTGGACGATGCCCTGGAACTGGTCGGGCTCGATCCGGCTGCCTACGGTCCCCGCTCGCCGTTCTCCCTCTCCGGCGGCGAGATGCGCCGGGTCGCCATTGCCGGCGTGCTGGCGATGGGCCCGCAGGTGCTGGTCCTCGACGAACCCGCGGCAGGTCTCGACCCACGCGGCAAAGAGGACATCCTCGGGCAGATCCGTACGCTGCAGCAGCAGCGCGGGCTGACGGTCGTCATCATCACGCACAGCATGGACGAAGCCGCGCAGATGGTCCGGCGTCTGATCGTGCTCGACGGCGGACATGTGTTTCTCGACGGCCCGGTGCGCGCCGTGTTCGAGCGGAGCGCGGAACTGCGCTCGATCGGGATGGACCTCCCCGCGGTCCCACGGCTGATGCAGCGGCTGAAATCCCGCGGGCTCGCCGTGCGGACCGACGTCCTGACCGTCGACGAGGCCCGCACGGAGATTCTGCGGGTCCTGCAGTGGAACTGACCCGCTACGTCACCATCGGCCAGTACATCCCCCGGGATTCGCCCGTCCACCGGCTGGATCCGCGCACGAAGATCGCCGCCGTGACGCTGATGATGGTCGCGATCTTCATCGTCCCGGACTTCTTCGGCTACGCGCTGCTCGCGCTGTTCCTGCTCGGCGTCGTCCTCGCGTCGCGGATTCCGATGGGGTACATGCTGCGGGCGCTGCGCCCGATCCTCTTCCTCCTGATCCTCACCGTCATCCTCAACGTCTTCTTCAGCGGCATCCAAGGCGGCACGGTGCTGGTCCGCCTCGGTCCACTCGTGGTGACGAGGGAAGCGCTGCTCCGGGCGATATTCGTCGGGTCGCGGCTGATCGGGCTGGTCATCGTCACCTCGCTGCTCACGTACACCACGTCGCCCGTCGAGCTCACCGACGGGCTGGAGCGGCTGCTGCGCCCCTTCCGGCGGATCGGCGTGCCGGCTCACGAGCTCGCGATGATGATGACGATCGCCCTGCGGTTCATCCCCACGCTGCTGCAGGAGACCGAGAAGATCATGAAGGCCCAGATGGCCCGCGGCGCCGAGTTCGACCGCGGCGGGATCCTGCGCCGGGCCCGGGCCATGGTCCCGATCCTGGTGCCGTTGTTCGTGAGCGCCTTCCGCCGCGCGGACGAGCTGGCGCTGGCCATGGAAGCCCGCTGCTACCGCGGCGGCGAGGGGCGCACACGCCTGCGGCAGCTGCGCTTTGCCCCCCGCGACGCCGTCGCCCTCGTGGTGACGATCGCTGCGTCGGTGCTGTTCGCCGTGCCATTTGCGACCTGGACCGCGGTCGTCAGGTAGCCTGCATGTCCGAAGCCCGAAGCCCGATGCCCGGAGCCCGGAATGTCAGGTTGACTATCGAGTACGACGGCACGGACTTCAGCGGTTGGCAGGTGCAGTCCAAGCGCCCGTCCGTTCAAGCGGAGCTCCAGCGCTCGATCCGGGCCGTGATCCACGAGCAGGTCAGGCTGATCGGCGCCGGGCGGACGGATGCCGGCGTCCACGCACTGGGGCAGGTCGCGAATTTCACGACCACCGCCGCGCTCCCCGTGCATCGGTTCCCCGCGGCGCTGAACTTCCACTTGCCGGAGACGATCCGCGTGCTTGATGCCGTCGAGGCCGCGGCGGACTTCCATGCCCGGTATGCGGCGCGCGGTCGGACCTACCGCTACGTCTTTCTCAACCGCCTCGCGCCCTCGGCCATCCTCCGCCGCCACGCCTGGCACGTTCCCGCGCCGCTGGACGTCGACGCGATGCGCCGGGCGGCCGGCGCGCTGATCGGACGGCACGCGTTCACCGCCTTCCGCGCCGTCGGATCCGGGGAGCGCACCACCGTCTGTGACCTCCGGCTCGCCGACGTCGTGCGGACGGACGACATGGTCATCCTGACGTTTGAGGCCGACCGGTTTCTGCGGCACATGGTGCGGCTGATCACCGGCACCCTGGCCGCCGTGGGACGGGGCAAGATGCCCGAAGAGAACGTCGCGCGGATCCTCGCCGCTGAGGACAACCGGCGGGCCGGTCCGCGGGCACCGGCGCGCGGCCTCTTTCTCGTTCGAGTGGACTACCAATCTGCGATTCGGTAGATTGGGGTGGGGCCCGTAGCTCAACGGCAGAGCAGCGCCCTCATAAGGCGTTGGTTCCTGGTTCGAGTCCAGGCGGGCCCACCAGCCGCGATCAGGACTTCGAAGGCGGCCGGCGGGCCAGTCGCTACAATGAGGGGGTCCCTCGCGACGCTCCGCTGCTCGGGACGCTTGCCTCGTCCCTGCGGCCGCGGTACTTGTCGGGGGACTCGGCAAGCGGTTCGAGTCCAGGCGGGCCCATTCGACTCGCCTGCTTCGCAGGCTCGCTCATGGCCTTCGGCCACCTAATCGCGAGTCGAATGCCCTGAGCGGGCGGAGCGAGTCGAAGGGCCGCTTCTCTGGGCATATCTCCAGGGAGCAGGGGGTAAGGGAATGGATCAGCGTGAGCGCACGGGCATCTTTCGCGTCGGCGCGCCGACGTCCCAGGACATTCAGCAGATCTTTGAGCACGTGTACCACGCGCTGCGGGAGAAAGGGTATAACCCAGTTGATCAGATCGTCGGCTACCTGCTCTCCGGCGATCCGACGTACGTGACGAGCCACAAGGAGGCCCGCACGGTGGTCCGGCAGGTCGACCGGCTGCTCTTGCTCGAGGAGCTGGTGCGCTGCTACGTGGAGAACAAGCTGAACAAATCGCGCTGACGACGGACTCAGCATCGTTCGCAGCACTCATCGGAGACGGACTCATGGAACGGATCGTGGTGCACGGCGGCCGGCCACTGCGCGGCCCCGTGAAGGTGTCGGGAGGGAAGAACAGCTCCCTGGCGGCGATCACGGCGGCCTGTCTGGCCCCCGACGTGTCGGTCCTCGAGAACGTCCCGCATTGCCGCGACGTGCTCACCCTCAAGCAAATCCTCGAATCCCTGGGCGTGGGCATCGACCTCACCGGCGGCCGCATGACGATCGACGCCCGCCCGCTGCGCAGCCACGTCGCGCCGTACGATCTGTGTCGGCAGATGCGGGCGTCGTTCTACACCGCCGGACTGCTGCTCGGCCGGCTGGGCAAGGCGGAAGTTCCGCTGCCCGGAGGCTGCGTCATCGGCGCGCGGCCGGTCGACTTTCACCTGCGCGGGTTCGCCGCGCTGGGGGCGGCCGTCGCGACCGAGCACGGATTCGTTAAAGCCTCCGTCCCGCGCCGTCTGCGGGGCGCCAGCTTCTTCGTGCCCCGCAGCAGCGTCGGAACCACGATCAACCTGATGTTGGCGGCCAGCCTGGCCCGCGGCACCACGGTCTTGGAAAACGCGGCCCGGGAGCCCGAAGTCACCGACACCGCGGTGTTCCTCAGCCTGATGGGCGCGCACATCAAGGGGGCCGGGACCAACACGATCGCCATCGAAGGGGTGCGCGAGCTGCACGGGGCGTCCTACACGATCATTCCGGACCGCCTTGAGGCCGGGACCTATCTCATCGCCGCCGCGGCGACCGGCGGCGACGTGTTCGTCGAGCAGATGATCCCCGAGCACGTCAGCGCCCTGCTCACCAAGCTGGAGGAGACCGGGGCCCTCGTGGACCGGAACACCGACGGCGTCCGCGTCCAGGCCGGCCTGTCGCGGCGCGGCGTGGACGTCGACACGGCGCCCTATCCGGGGTTCGCCACCGATCTGCATCCGCCGTTTGTCGCCCTGCTGGCGATGTCCGAAGGGCGGTCGACGGTCCGCGAGACGGTGTTCGAGTCGCGATTCGGCTACGTCGACGAGCTGCGGCGCATGGGCGCCGACGTCCGCGTGGAAGGGGATTCCGCGGTCATCCTCGGCGTGCCCCGGCTCACCGGCGCGCCCGTGGAAGCGCCGGATCTGCGGGCGGGTGCCGCGGTGCTGATCGGCGCACTGGCGGCGGAAGGCACGAGCACGATCGCGAAGATCGAGAACATCGACCGCGGCTACGAGGACCTCGAAGCGAAGCTGCGGGCGCTGGGGGCCGACGTTCAGCGGGTGGCCGCTGACGAGGTTCCCGGAGAGCGGGTGCCCGTCTAGCGCGACCGTTCCCTGTTCCCCGTTCGCCGTTCCCTGTAGTATGTGGGTGGGCGAGTAGCTTAGCGGTAGAGCGCCTCGCTTACACCGAGGAGGTCCCAGGTTCGAATCCTGGCTCGCCCACCAGGAAATTTCCCAACCCCAGCCAATCCTACAACGAATCGAGTCTTCCCCTGAGGAGGCCTTAATGAACTCATCCGGACGCGCTACCGTCATGGGGTTTGTGCTCATTGTCATCGGTATCATCGCGTACTTCTGGCTGCGCGGGCAGCGGGCTGACGAGTGGTTCCAGGTCCTTGTCGGTCTCTTCCTCGTCTACTACTGGTATTCGAACCGGCAGTCCGCCACAGCGTGGACCCTGGGATTGGGCGTGACGCTGGCCGTCGACCAGCTCGAGGAACTCGTCCGAGGGGTCGCCTATCTGCAGGGCGATTGGATCTACCTGTGGCCCGCGGTCGTGGTGGCCACCGGCCTGGTCTACCTGTTCATGCCTGCGCCAGGCGCACAGGCTCGGACGACGACCGGAGTTGCTCTCGTGGTCGCCGGTGTCGTCTGGCACTACCTCCACGCCACGACGACGGGTGGTCCGACCGTCGCCATGATCGTCCCGATCCTTGTGGGTCTATACGTCCTCTACGTCTGGAACCAGCACCGCAGCCGGGGCATGTCCGATCCCTTCGCGTTCGGCTGGGGAGTGATGCTGGTGATCGGCCCGTTCGCGTGGTCCGCCGGAATGCGGGATCTGTTTCCCGGGCTGTTCCTCGCCGCAGCGGGGATTGCGGTCTTCATCCCGGCGCCGGCGGCGTCGACCCGTCAGGTGGTCTGATTACCCGGGAACGCCTGCTCGGCATCGCCCTCGTCCTCTTCGGGCTGGTTTGGTGGAGGTGGCTCCTCAACCAGCCCGTCGATCCCTTCGTCGAACTGGCCCTGGGCGTCTACCTCGCATACCGGTGGTATGCCGCGGCGGGCGCCGAACTTGGCCTGCGGCCCTGGGAACTGGCGGCCGGACTCATCCTGGTGCTCGACGCGATCGAGGAACTGCTCGGATTCGAGCGCGTCAAGGAGGTCATCCTCGTCTATCCGGGACTGATCTTCCTGGCCGGGGTCATCTACCTGCTCGACCGCCGGGCCTTGAAGAGCCAGTCCCGGACCGTGGCGGCGATCGCGCTCACCGTGGCCGGCAGCCTTTCTTATTACCACCAATACGGGCTGACCCCATCAGCCCGTATTGGTGACATAGTCGGCATCCTCTCCGCCATCTACCTCTTCACCCTGTGGTACCGGGCGCGGGTAGGCGCCGGCGCGGCCGTCGCCTGGGTATTCGCCATCGCGGCCGGTCTGTTCGTCGATTCGGTCGGGCGGCTCACCGGGCACGATCTCCGCCTCCTGGTGGTCGCCCTGCCGGTCGCTGCCGGGCTCGTCTACCTATTGGAGCCAAAACCTCCCATCCCCGCGGCGGAATAGCGAACATCTGTGCGTCGGAACATGCCCGCCAAGGGGAACGGCGGTCCTGCACCGAACTTCGGTAATAGTTGGGCTAAATTTCGTGCTAATATTGGCCCAGTCATCACCCCACGTACGCAAACGAGGTGGAGGGCGTGAAGAAACTCAGACCCCAGGATACCGACGTCCTTTTGAGGCTCATGCAGGTCGCCGATACCCCCGCCAACCTGGACGCGTCGCAATACGTCTTCTTCCAGTTTGACTTCAAAGATTACGAACAATTCATTCTGGAGTGCCCCCCGGGTAGCATCCGGTTCAACAACTTCCTGCGGGTGGCGGTCTTTTGCGATAACCTGGGCGTTCTGGTCGACGGCGGGGCGATCGATCCCGAAGTGGTGTTCGAGGTTTACGCGATCCCGTGGACCAAGATGGAGCCCATTATCCAAGGGATGCGGCGCGAACTAGGGTGGCCGGACCTGTTCGACTACTTCGAGCGTCTGGGCAAGCAGTATCAGAAGTGGTGGGAACCCAAGGCGAAGAAGATCAAGTTGCCCGAGCCGCCGAAGGCCGAAGGTCCTCGCCCGGCGCTCCGGCCCGTCGCCCGGCCGACACTGGTTCAGTCGACCCGGTTCGCCAGGCCCGGGGCCACCATCACCACGCGTCCCGGCGCCAGGGTCATGCCGGCGGCCAGACCCGCCGCGGCGAAACCCGCCGCCAGGCCGTCCCGACCGAGCTCCCCGCCGAAGAAGGCCGCCAAGGCGGCCAGGCCGAAGAAGGCCGCCAGGCCCGCGAAGAAAGGGACGAAGCGCTAGTCCCGTACCAACTCGATAGCCAGTTGCAGCATCCACGTAGCGAGAGACCAATCGAGTTGGTACGGGACTAGAGCGCGCCGGATCCCTGTAGTTTTTTGGATTCGTACATCAAGCGGTCTGCTCGCTCCAAGGCCTCGCCCGCGTCGTCCAGCGTGGCGAGGCCGATGCTTACGTTGAGGGCAGCGGGGGAGTGCGGCGGCCGCCAGGCCGTGAGGTTGGCCCGCAGCCGTTGGATCGCGCGCCGCGCGTGCTCGTCTGAGGTCGATGGCATCAGGATGACGAACTCGTCCCCGCCGTATCGGGCCAGAATGTCCACCGACCGCATCGAGTTGCGCAGGACCTCCGCGAACGAGACCAGCACGGCGTCGCCCGCGACGTGGCCGCGCGTGTCGTTGAGAAGCTTGAACCCGTCGAGGTCCAGCATCGCGATCGACAGCGGCTCGCCCGTGCGCTTGGCCCGGTTGATCTCCGAGGCGTAGACTTCCCGGAAGTACCGCCGGTTGAAGACGCCGGTCAGCGGGTCGCGGATCGCCAGCTCCCGCAGCTGCCGGCGCGACTCCTGCAGCCGCAGCACCAGCCACCAGGCCACTCCCGCCAGCGCCAGCGACGCGACGAGCACGACGCCCAGCGTAACCAGACTCCACACGAACTCGCCGCGGGCGCTGAGCGGGACGGCGCCGGTGCGTGAGAGCGCGCGGATCACGGTGAACAGGCCGATCGACGCCAGAGCGGCGCCGATGATGGAGACCACGACCGCGACCGGAGGCAGCGGGGTGATGCGAGACGGCGTACTGGTGTCGGGTCCGAACTCGTTGATGCTGGTCCACCGTACCCGGCCCGCGTCAGGCCGGTTTAGTGGCGGATCTGCGCAGACCGCAGGTGCGCCGAGTCGCTGAGGCCGGCCGCAGCCGGCACGGCCGGCGTTGCCGCGATCTCCTCGTTGCGCACGGCGTCGATGAGCGCCTCCACCACCACAGGATCGAACTGACTGCCCTTACCCTCCTGTAATTCCACGCATGCCGCGTCCTTGGACAGGGCCCGGCGGTAGGGCCGGTCGGAGGTCATCGCGTCGAACGCGTCGGCCACGGCGATGATCCGCGCGCCGATGGGAATGTGATTGTAGGCGAGCCGGTAAATGCCCGACCCATCCCAGCGCTCGTGATGGTAGAGGATCGCCTCCTTGCTCTGGGGGTACTCCTGGAGTTTGGCGACGATCTCGGCGCCGATCACCGTGTGGCGACGGATCTCTTCGAGCTCCTCGGCCGACAGCGCCCCCGGCCGGTTGAGCAGTGCCTCCCGCACACCGATCTTGCCCACGTCGTGCACGCGGGCGGCCAGCCGGATCGCCTCCTGCGCTTCCGCGGGCAGCCCGAGCCGCCGGGCCGTGAGCACCGCGTACTCCGCCACGCGCTGCGAGTGCTCAAAGGTGTAGGTGTCGCGCTTATCGATGGTATCGGCGAGAATTTCCAGCGTTTCCCGCGTCTGCGTCTGGATCTTCTGCTCTTTGTCGATGGCCTGGTGCACGAGCAGCAGTGGCACGACCGCCAGCGGCACCAAGAGCGGTGAGTAATAGTAAATGGCGGCGATGAAGATACCCAGCAGCAGCAGGCCGAAGTTCACCGTGGCATTCTGCCACCGATGGAACATGGCCCGCCAGGTGTCGGCAAACGACCGCCCCTGGAAGATGGCCGACATCGTCGCCACCAGCACGTTGTTGAGACCGAAGTAGACGAGAACGCCGCCGGCGACGGCGAGCACCGACGCCCAGGACATCAGCGTCATGTCGCCGGAGGGGTTGAGCCGGACGAAGAGCTGGGACGTGACCATGGCCACCAGCGACAGCTGGGCGATGTTGAAGATCGGGTAGTACAACGGCCAGCCTTCCTCACGTCGCTTGATGCTGGTGTAGACGGCCACGCTGCCGGCCACCAGCAGGCCGGCCCGAAGCGGCGGCGCCAGGACTGCGGTCGCGAAGATCAGCGCCGTCCCGACGCTGGTGCGGATCTTGTTGCCCAGACAGATGGGATACAGCCCTGCGACGACGATGCCGATGACGGCACCCAGCGAGGTCAGGACGTCTTGGATCGTCGTCAGGCCCAGAGCCGCCAGGAGGCCGGAGGCGCCGGTGACGGCCTCCACTGCGGAGAGCGCGGCAACCCCAACGGCCGCGGCGACGACCGCCCACAGAAATACCTGGGCGCGGCGGGGCAACCCGGTCATCTACCGAGCGCCCCTAGCCGCAGTCTTTGTCGGCTTGGTCGATGTTGCCTCCGCTGGCCCCGTTGTCAGGGCTTCCGGGCTGACCGATGCCGGATTGCGCCTTGCCCCCGGCTGTACCCTGTCCGCCGCCGGCCTGACAGGCGTACGGCGGAGCGTCTCCCGGATAGAACTCGTTCCCCCAATTGCCCGCGAGCACCGGGACCGAAAGGACAGCCAGAATGGCTGCCAGCACCACGAATGCGACCGCCCGCTTCATCTGCCACCTCCACGAAGTAACCGCAAAACAAAACACCTACGCTCCGCAGGACCGAAGGAGTGTAGGCTTGGCGACAGGTACGGCGATCTTCTTCGGCAACCCGGCTGGCTCGTTGACCGAGCCCCGTGGTTTTGCGCCCTCGCCTGTCGGCGAGGTAGCCCTTGTCGGAAGACCTCTATTCAGTTTAGGCCGACTGGTTCTGCGCCTACTGCGGGAATTCCTCCATTTCGGCCCGAACCCATCAGAACGTGATCCCCGCCGAACGTCTGTATCGCCTCCAGCAAGCCGATTCGCGGCTGCAGCGGTTGGAATCTGACCTGGCCGGGCTCGATGACGGGTCGGCCGCCCAGGTCCAGGCCGATCAGGCGCGGGCGGAAGAGCAGCAGGCGCGGGCGGATCTTCACGCTAAGCAGAGCAACCTGCGGGATCTGGAATTGGAGCTGCAGTCCACGGTCGGCAAGGCGCACAAGGTCGAGGCCGACCTCTACGGCGGGCGCGTCTCGAATCCCAAGGAGCTCACGGCCCTGCAGGACGACCTCCGGTCCCTCGGCCGGCAGCGCGAGCGGCTCGAGGACGAAGCGCTCGGGTTGATGGAGGAGATCGAAACCCTCCTCAAAGGCATCCATCAGCTCGAAGAGCGCCGCGAGGCCGCCGACGCCGCCCTGGCCACGCATCTCCAAGACCTGCGGCGGAGGAACGACACGCTGGTCGTCGACATCGAGACCCTGCGGGCCCAGCGAGAGCATCTCGCGCGTGAGGTCGACGAAGACCTGCTGCGCCGCTACGAGCGGCTGCGCGAGCGCAAGGGCGGGGTCGCCGTCTCCGCGGTGGTCGGGGGCGTGTGTGACGCCTGCCACTACGCGATCCCCGAAGGCCGCGTGGACAAGGTGCTGGAGGGTCCGGACCTGTACGCCTGCGACCAGTGCGGCCGCATCCTCTATGTCAAAGCGTGAGCGGTCGCTGGTGCTCTACGTGGACGGGGCGTCGCGCGGGAATCCGGGTCCCGCGGGGATCGGCATCGTCATCCGTGACGGGGACCGCGGGCCGGTCCTCAAGGAAATTTCCGAATACATCGGCCGCACGACCAACAACGTCGCCGAGTACCGCGGGCTCCTCAAAGCGCTCGAGGAGGCGCGCGCGTTAGGCGCCGCTGCGATCGAGATCCGCTCGGACAGCAACCTGCTGGTCAACCAACTGACCGGTGCGTACAAGGTCAAAAGTCCCGATCTGGGCCCGTTGTTCCTCGACGCCATCAAGCAGCTGCGGACGTTCGGGGCATGGTCGGCCCGCCACGTCCCGAGGGCTCAAAATGCCGCCGCGGACGCGCTGGCCAACCGCGCGATTGACCTGGCCAACCCGGAGGAGAGCGTCGAGTACGCGGTGCTTATCGAGGAGAGCGAATCCGGCTTCGTCGCCCGCGTGCCGGCCCTGGCCGGGGTGCGGGTGAAGGGGAAGACCCGGTCGGAGGCGCTGGACCTGGCGCAACTGGCGGCCGAGCAGGCGGTCGAACGGCTCCGCGAGGACGGGAAACCGCTGCCGCGGGAGGAACGGATCCGGCTGAAGATTTCATGATAGAATTGTCTTTGGGAGCAGGTCGGGCGACCGCCGCTGCGGCAACGCAGGGGAGGAAAGTCCGGACACCATAGGGCAGGGCGCTGGGTAACGCCCAGTGGGGGCGACCCCAAGGAAAGTGCCACAGAAACACACCGCCGACCCTCGCTGATCTTCCCCTCTCCCCTCTGGGGAGAGGATGAGGGTGAGGGGGCAAGGGTGCAATCGTGCGGTAAGAGCGCACGGAGCGCCGGGCGACCGGCGCTCGGGTAAACCCCGCCCGGTGCAAGGCCACGTAGGGGGAGATGAGGCGGCCCGCCGAATCCCCGGGTAGGTTGCTCGAGACGCCTGGCAACAGGCGTCCTAGAGAGATGGTCGCCGCCGTCGCGAACTCTTCCCTCTCTCCTTCGGGGAGAGGGTCAGGGTGAGGGGTGGCACAGAATCCGGCTTACAGGCCTGCTCCCATCCTCGGAACCCGCACCGTTTGCGGTTCGCCTCTCGGGGGAAAAATTTCACGCGATCGCAAAACCGATAGGGGCAGCGCCCAGAAAGGCGCTGTCTCTCTCTGTCAGGTCGAGGGAGAGGGGAGGCAAGGCAGATGGTCGAGAACGCGACTTCGCTGAGGATGGCGATGCGTCGGCTCTGGGCCGATCACGTGACCTGGACACGCAGCTATGTGACCGCCGCGACCGCCGGTACGCCGGTGAGCGAGCGCCTCACCCCGCTCGCCGGAGGCGTCGTCGCCAGAATCGGAACCGCGGTGGGAGGGGTGATTTCCCTCCTCGGTGACGGTGACGCCGCCGCGGTGCGCCTGCTGAAGAATCAGGAGGATCTGGGAGGCGCCATCATCCCCTTCTACGGCGAGGCCGCCGGAAGCGCGCTCACCGATTTACTCAAAGAGCACATTCTGATTGCGGTTGAATTGATCGCCGCCGCGAAGAACAAGGACGACAAGAAGTTCAAGGAAGAAGACGCCAGGTGGACAGAGAACGCCGAGAAGATTGCCGATCTGCTCAGCGGCGCCAACCCCAACTGGCCCAAGCGCGACGTCGTCGACCTCCTCGGCCAGCACCTCTCGCTCACGAAGCAAGAGGTGACCGCGCGCCTGCAGCACAACTGGGCGGCGGACGTCGACGCCTACGACCAGATCCTTACCGAGATCCTCACGGTCGCCGATGTACTGGTCGACGGCATCATCAAGCAGTTCCCCCAGCGCGTGAGTTCCGGAGCCGCAAACGGCGCCCCGTGGTCGTTGAGAGCCGCCCTGCGCCGGCTGTGGGCCGATCACGTCATGTGGACCCGCAGCTACGTCGTGGCCGCGCTGATCGACGCGCCCGACGCCGAAGCGGCGGCCGGACGCCTGATGAAAAACCAGGAGGATATCGGCGGGGCGATCGTGCCGTTTTACGGAGACGAAGCCGGCAAGTCGCTGACCGATCTGCTCAAGCAGCACATCACGATTGCGGTTGCCCTGATTGACGCCGTGAAGACCGGTGACAAGCAGAAGGTTGCGGCCGAGGACGCGAAGTGGACGCAGAACGCCGGCGCGATCGCCGAGTTGCTGTCAGGCGCGAATCCCCACTGGCCCCGAAAGGACGTGGTCGATCTGCTTGGGCAGCATCTCACGCTAACCAAGCAGGAGGTAACCGCGCGCCACGAGCACCGGTGGGAAGCCGACGTCGAGGCCTTCGACCAGATCTTCACGGAGATCCTCACCGTTGCCGACGTGCTGTCCGACGGGATCGCCAAGCAATTTCCCGAGCGATTTGGCGGCCGGCGATGACGGATCCCATCATCGCTGAAGCCGGCCTCGACATCGGCGATCGAGCGCCGCTCGCCGGGACGCTCACCGGCGCGGATGGGAAACGCACCTCGATCGCCGCGTTTGATGACGCGCGGCTGCTGGCGATCATTCTTGTTTCGAATGGATGCCCGACGGTCCGCGCGTACACGGAACGGCTCAACCGGATCCAGCGCGACTACGGCCCCCGGGGCCTGCGGCTGGTCGCGGTGAACTCGAACAACCCTTACCTCTCTCCGCCTGATGCCCCCGCCGAGGTGGTGAAATACGCGGCGGAGCGGGGTCTGGAATTTCCCTACTTGAAAGATGAAAACAGCGGAGTCGCGCGGGCGGTCGGCGCCGTTTGTACGCCGCACGTATTTCTGTTCGATCATGACCGCCGGCTGCGGTACCGGGGCAGAGTGGATGATGCGCGTGATCCCACACGCGTGACATCCCGTGACCTGGCCGCCGCCATTGAGGACGTGCTCGCGGGGCGATCACCCGCCGTGGAGGTGACGGAGCCGTTCGGCTGCGCCATCGTCTGGTAACCGGATCGGCGAAGTGACCAACTCGGAGATCGTCGCCGCCCTCGAACGCTGGTCCTATGACCCGCGGTTCGGCCCCCGCGCTGAGCGGGCGCTGCGCCGCGCCGCCCGCCGGCTCCTCATGGTCGACGGCGACATCCTCTCGTACGTGCAGACGGGGCAGGCCACGGATCTGCCTCAAGTCGGCCCGTTTGTCGCTCGGATCATCACCGAACTCATTGCGGGTACGCGCCCACCCGTACCGGAGACGGCGGAGTGGCCGGACGAGAAGCGGACGCTCTACGCCGCGGCGGAACGCTCCCGCGGCGCCTTCCTGTCGCTGTACGACGCCGGGCAGATCGCCGCGCAATCGGAGATGAAGGTCCTCGGAGACCTGCAGATGCACACGACGTGGTCGGACGGCGCCGACACGCCCGAAGCGATGGCGAAGGCGGCTGATGCGCTTGGCTACCGGTACATCGCCATCACCGATCACTCATTCGGGCTGCGCATCGCCCGCGGCATGTCCCTCGAGGCTCTCCGGCGGCAGCGCGACGAGATCAAAGAGCTGAATCACCGGATCGGTGTCAGGGTCTTCTCAGGGATCGAGGCCAATGTGCTGCCCACCGGTGCCCTCGACGTCGAGGCTAACGATCTGGCTGGGTTGGAGGTTATCGTCGCCAGCTGCCACTCCGCCCTGCGAAAAACTGGCGATCAGACGGCCAGGCTCATTGCCGCCGTCACCCATCCCCAGGTGCACATCCTCGGGCACCCGCGCGGGCGCGTCTTCGGAATGCCCAGAGCGATCCAGGCCAACTGGTCTGAGGTGTTTGCTGCGGCCGCTGCGGCGGGCACCGCGATCGAGATCAACGCGTATCCTGACCGGCAGGACGTGGACTATCGGTTGGCGGCCCAGGCGCTGGCCGCCGGCTGCATACTCTCGCTGGGCACCGACAGCCATGCCGCCGGCCAGTTGCCCTGGATGGTGATCGCGCGGGCCCAAGCCGTCTTGGCCCGCGCGGGGCCCGAATCGGTGCTCAACACGTGGGACCTGCCCGTGGTCGAGAGGTGGCTTCGCCGGAAGCGGGCCGTGGTGCGTTAGCGGACGTGCCCGGTCTGGCCGATGACCTGGCCCTTCGCGGTCCCGATCTTCGCCATCTGGATGACCCCGGGTACGGCCTTCTCAGCAATCGGGAGCATCACGACCAGCACGCCGTTGTCGTAGCTCGCGTTCGCTTTCGTCGTGTCGACGGGCTTAGCCAGTTCGACCGCGCGTTCGTACGGCCCCGCCGTCCATTCATGGACCTGATACTGTTGCGTCCGCAGTTGGCCCGGTCCGCGCAGGTTAGCTTTGATCCTGAGCGTTTGGTCGACGACCTCGATTGAGATGCTGGCCGGCTCCATTCCCGGCAGGGGTGATGCGACCATGATGCGGCCGTCTTCCTCGTACACGTTGACGGGCAGATGGGCTTCCCTCATGGTAATGATTTTCCCCGCATTCCTCGGTTAGGCCTACCGCGGTGTTGGAAAAAAAGACAGGCAAGGAGGGCGATGACCCATGTCGGCAATGCGGCAGGAAACGACCGTAATCGAGTACCAGCGCGAGCGCTGGATTCACTGGCCGGTGGCCTGGAGCGGCATCTTCGTCGGCGCGCTGGGCGCGCTGGCGCTGGGCCTGCTGTTCGGACTCATCGGGATTGCGATCGGCACCTACAAGGTGGGCACGTCCATCGTGTCCTGGCGCGAGTTCGCGCTGGGCGCGCTGGTGTGGAGCGTATTGTCCGCGTTCCTCGCCTACGTCGGCGGGGGCTGGGCTGCTGCGACGATCGGAGGGTTCCGCCGCGCGGAGCCCGCCATGCTTCACGGGGCGATCGTGTGGCTGGTCACCGTGCCGTTTCTGCTCTTCTTTGCGACCCTTGGCGTGGGCGGCTATCTAGGATCCTGGTACGGCGGCCTCGCGGGGTCCCCGGCCTGGGTGACCCCCAGCACCATCGTCGCGTCACCGGAAGCCGCGGCCGCGGCGCGCAATGCCGCGTTGGGGGCCGTCACTGCGCTGCTGCTGGGGTTGGTCGGGAGTGCGATCGGCGGCTGGCTCGCATCGGGCCAGCCGATGACGATGCGGTCCTATCGCGCCACTACTGTGAAATAGTCGGGAGGGAGAATTCCATGCTGCTCATCCTGCTGTGGCTGTTGGGCGTACCGCTGGGCTTGATCATCATTCTCTGGCTAATCGGCGTTGGGCGCTGACCCCAAATCCTCGTACGTGAACGGCAAGGTCCTCGGCGTCACCGGCAGCCGGCTGATCTAGATCCGGCCCATCAGAACGAGGATGATGAGGATGATCAGAATCAGCCCGATCGTCCCGCTGGGATAGTATCCCCACCCGCTGCTGTACGACCACCTCGGCAGCGCTCCAAGCAACAGCAGGATCAGGATGATCAAGAGAATTGTGCCCATGAGTTACCCTCCCCGCAATCTTTACCCATTTCTTTTTGGGTCATCCCGAAATTGCGTCTACTGCGTGCTGCGCGGATACAGGAGGTATTGTCTTCGGGTTTCGCCGAACCGCCTCACCTCCTCAGCCCACCGCGCCACGATCACGGCCGCCGGATCCCCCCGCAGGAGTCCCTTTCGGACCTCATCGGTACCCCAGACAAGGTCGAACATATAGCGAGTCCCCGACTTCGCCCTGAACTCGAGAGTCCCCGGATGCAGCCGCTGGATCGCATCGAGGATGTGCACAGCGGTCGTCGCCGGCTGAAACCGCCTGGCGTCGGTCAGGACTAACCGCACGCCACTGTACCGCTTGCCGCCGCGATCGACCGCGTACGGCTCGAACGTCACTCCGGGCAACTCCCGCTCGTTCAGCCGGTCGGCGAGCAGGTAGCCCTGGATCCAGCGCGCCAGCACGACCTCGAACGGGATCGACGTCCCCACGCCGACCCAGAGATTCGTCCCTTCCATTAACCCGGTCGCCGCGTGCAGTTGGGCCGCCGTAGGGGAGGGGATATTCGGCGACGGCCGGAACCATGGCAGCCCCGTATCCTCCCACTGCATCGACGCCTGCCAGCCGAACATCGGGATCACCACCAGCCGCGCCCCGATGCCGAACTCCCGGTTGAAGAACTGCGCCAGTTCGCCGATGGTCATCCCATGGACGACCGG
The DNA here is from genome assembly GCA_036004445.1 of bacterium. Lineage (GTDB taxonomy): Bacteria > Sysuimicrobiota > Sysuimicrobiia > Sysuimicrobiales > Kaftiobacteriaceae > DASXUC01. The sequence goes on along the minus strand of DASYRL010000040.1, from coordinate 13,594 downwards.
AATGGGGTAGATGCCGATGAACGACTCGAACGCCGGGTCGAGCACCGGCCCATCTACCCGCTCGCCGCCCAGCGGGTTCGGCCGGTCGAGCACGACGAACAGCTTGTCCGCCGCCGCGGCCGCCTGCATCGCGTAGGCCATGGTCGAGATGTACGTGTAGGCCCGCATCCCGACGTCTTGCAGATCGAACACGAACGCGTCGATACCGGCGAGCATCTCCGCCGACGGCCTCCGCAGCGAGGAGTATAGACTGTAGGTCGGAATCTTCCCTGCCTGGGCCGGCACGTAGGCGCCGGCAGGCAGGTCGCCCGCGAGGCCGTGCTCGGGCGCGAAGAACGCCACGACGTTCAGCCGCGGATCCGTGGCAAGCCGCAGGTTTGTCGGCCACCCCTCGGCATCCGCCCCGGCCCGGTGCGTGATCACGCCGATCCGCTTCCCCGCGAGGACCTCCGTGTAAGAGGCCAGCAGCAGGTTGACGCCCGGATACACGCGCGGCGTGCCAGCGGCGACCGACCCGCTGAAGGCAACAACCACTAGGGCAAGGGTAGCGAGGAGCCTCATCGAGCCCTAGTCAATTCCCTCTCCCCTCTGGGGAGAGGGTGGGGGTGAGGGGTCATCGAATACCCCGCCCATGAATTGTCCAACCTGCGGCAGCGCCAAGGTCCTCTCCAACGTTACGATCGCCTGGCTCCACGTCCGCGACTCACTCCTGCCCGAGCGCGGCCACTTCTGCACCTCGTGCAGCAAGCCATTTCGCGCTCCACTCGCCGGGACCATTCCGTTCGGCTCAGTCCGCGTCCGCGCCATCAGTCCCGCGCTGGTCCAGCTTCAGGAGAACGCGGATTTGGTGGTCATTCGCCACCGAGCCGGCGTCAAGGAAGTCGTCTACTAGATCGTTCCTCGGCTAGCGGAATTCCAGACCCACAGGACTTCGCTCCGTTAGTGCCCAAGTCCGGTTTTCTGTGAGCGCCATGAACGCTTCCGGCACCGCCGCTATCGCCCCCAACGAGACCCGCCCCGTTGGCTTCCTCGGGCTCATGCGGAACCGCAATTACGCCCTGCTGTGGTGGGGGCAGGCCGTCTCCGAGTTCGGAAACCGCTTCCACTGGGTGGCGGTCTCTCTGCTGGTCTACGCCGTCACCCACTCAGCTTCCGCCGTGTCATTCGCCATTGCCGCCATGTGGGTAGGGCCGCTGATTGCCGGTCTGTGGGCGGGCGTGTTGGTCGACAGGCTCAATCGGAAGGCGATTCTCATCATCTCTGATCTCGCGCGCGCGGGCCTTGTGGCCCTCATACCGATGTTGGCCGCGAAGAACATTTGGTACGTGTACCTGGACTTGGCGTTCATCTCGTTCGCATCAGCGTTCTTCCGGCCGGCCATCTTTTCGGTGCTGTCGCAGACAGTAGAAAAGAAAGACCTGCTGCCCGCCAACTCGTTCTTCAACGCCATGGACACAGGTACCGAGGTAATTGGACCGGCAATCGCGGGGCTGCTGGCATTCAAGTTCGGGTACTCGCTGCTGCTCTACGTGGACAGCGCAACCTTTCTGGTCTCAACGCTGTGCATCGCCGCCATGGCTATCTTCCCGGTCGCGAGTGCCGTGGCCGAACGGCTCAACCTACGCGGAATCTGGGATGGTGTGTCGGAGGGCGTCCGTTACATCCGCCGGGACCCGCTGCAGTGGGGACTGTTCATCCTGATCTTTCCGGCCTATCTCGTCGGCAGCGGCCTCAACGCTCTTCAGACGCCTCTGGCAAAGGGGATCGTCGGGATCGATGACGGGCAGTTCGGCACGATGCAGAGCGTCTGGGGAATCGGTTTCGTCGTCGCCTCCCTCCTAATCGGCTGGTTCGGAAGCGAATTTCGGAAGAGCCGGATGATCCTGGGAGGCTACTTTCTGGCCTTTGCGGCGACCGCCGCGATGGGCTTGAGCGGGTCGTTTGAAGCTCTGGCCGTGACTGCGTTTGTTGTGGGATTTGCAAACACCTTCTACTACACGGGGATTGGGACGGTCTTGATGGAGCACACGCCGCAGACTATCATTGGCCGTGTTGCGTCCTCACGGCAGTTCGCCCTTGCTGTCGTGAGGGTCGTTTCGCCCCTTGTCTTCGGGGTGCTCGCCGACTACATAGGGATTCGCCAATCGATCCTCGTCATGGCCGGTATTGGGACTGTGGGTACCGCGGGAGTGGTCCTCATCAACCGGACCGTCAGCCAGTTCGATACTGGCTGGCATCCAAGCGAGCGAACCCTGGCTCTGTGGCGCGTTGTAAGCGGGCCGGTAGATCCCGAGATTGACGAGACACAGCAGCGTCGCCTGAACGTGATCTCCATACTGATGGCGCTCGGAGCCTGGCTGGCCCTGCTATATCGAGCGCCCTACCGCGCGGTCGGTTTACTGGCGGCGATTCTGGCCATTTACTTCCTGGGCTCATTGGCTAAGCGCAGGGGCTGGTTGCCAAGTTGATTTCACTCGATGGCACTCAAAGGAGGGAAGGAGTTATGGGACGGCTCTCGAATGGCCGTCCCATAACCGGACCGACAGCCGACGGCTATTAGCGGCGACTCAAACGCCGCGAGCGCGGGGATCGCAAGAGGGGCGAGGCGCTTCCAGTCGATTTCCCGGAACATCATAAGCGTCCCGGCTTGTGCCGAGAGCACTCACTTAAACGGGTGAATGCTTGAAGACAGCCCGCAAGCCCCGGATTGTTGTTCGACTCGCAGGCGAGAAAGGCGTGTAGCTGACGGTTCGGTTTATCCTTTTCTGCATAGTGTGCTTAGACTTCCTCGAGATTTCCAAGTATTTCTGATTGGCGCAATCTTCTCAGCCGTACTCCTTATCTGCCTGAACCTTGATACATTCGCCCTTCAGATTTGGCCGGAGTTACTGCTGTTTCTTGTACTGGTGTCTCTTGCCTCCATGTTCCCAATTCCTGATCCGCGAGGGGGCTACATAACCGCGGCATCGGTCCTCTTTTACGTTTTGATCATGGTGCATGGACCGTGGTCCGGTCTTCTGGTCGCCGGTCCTGCATATGCCGTCGGAGCAGCCGTGTCAAGGAGTTGGGTCCCGTGGCGAACACTCTTCAATGGCGCCCAAATGGGCGCAAGCGTTTGGCTGGCAGGCAGCGCATTTGCCCTAAGCGGTGGTTCCATGGCGCGTATCGAGATCAGAACGATAGTCGCACCCTTGGCGCTCGCTGTGATAGTTCAGCAAATAGCAAACATGTTCTTTGTTTCCTCCTATTACAGCCGCCTCCGCCGAACACCCTTACTCGCCGCCTGGATAACCGATATCCGCGCCTTGATCCTTTCGAATGTGCTGAGCATTCCGCTCGCTGTTCTTCTGGCCTATCTCTATGTCGTGGTGCATCCTCTGACGTTACTCTTGTATCTGTTCTCTCTTCCCTTTCAGCGGAGGGCGCACCAACTCCAGACTAAGCAGAGGCAGATATTTGATCAAGCCATAGATGCTTTGGTAGTAGCGATTGATTCTGGGTTCCCTCAGGGTCCGGGGCACTCTCGACGCGTGGCGGACACAGCCATAGCTGTGGCAAGACAGCTAAGGCTCTCGGATTCACAGGTTGATGCGATTGAGCTCGGCGCGTTGCTACATGATGTAGGTCTACTTGGGCTAGACGAGTTACTTGGCAGCGATATTCATGCCAACGAAGCCATTGAGAAACTGAAGGAGCATGTTGCTATTGGCGCAGACATATCTCGCGAACTGCCTCAAAAGGGAGTCGCTGAAATCGTTCTCTATCATCACGAGCACTACGACGGATCGGGATACTCACGAGGGCTTGAGGGAAGGCGAATACCTCTTGGGGCCAGAGTAGTTAGCTTGGCGGAGGCGTTTGAATCGATGCGTGCTGGAGGCTTACCATATGGTCATGCGATCTCCTCTCTAGAGGCGAAAGAGGCAATCGTTGAGAAGGCTGGCAAGTGGTTTGATCCAATGGTTGTAAGTGCTTTCTTGGCTGCAATTGACGCGGGCACCGTAGTGACCGAACTAGCACCCGATTCTCCTCCGACGCCTATTCTGGGTGAGGAAAGTCCAACTTGACGCGTGCTGCGGGCGCTTACTTCCTCTTCCTGCGGTTTCTTGGGCTGATACTCACCATATCCGTCGCAATTTTCGCAACGAATCAGGGGATTGGCGCCGAAATCGGACTTCTTCTCCTGCTTGGAATTGTAGCCTCATGGTTGAGGTTCGATCTACCACCAATAGGGTACGTAGCCCTTACACCACTAGTAAGCTTTGTGGGAGTATTACTGTATCCTCCCTTTGTCGCCCTACTTATCACTTCGATCTCTGCTATCGTCGGCGCTCGGTTATTCGGTCACAAAGGGTGGAATTCTGTACTCGAAGAGGCAGGCGAAGAAGCATCGTCTATGCTTCTTTCTCTCACGATCTACCAGCTGACGAAAGACATTGCTCTCGATGCTGCATTTGCTGCAGCCGTCACGGGGTATGCTCTTGGTCGCATAATCTTCACGGCCATCCATGGGAAGTTGCTCGAGGATATCTCGTTCGGGTCAACAGTTACCGTGTCAGGAAAATATTTGTTCGCCAACATTCTGATATTGGCAATGGTGGCGTTTGGCGCTACGCGAACGACGCCCCTTTACAATAGGTTCGGTATTCTAGGTTTGAGCCTTGTGGTAATTGCCTTGATCGAATTCTACAGGCCATGGAAGCTGTTGAGCCAGCAGGCTAGAGATCTATATGCAAGTCTGGCGATCATCGCAGAGGCAATCGACATAAAAGATCCGTATACGGGACGACACTCCCGTAGGGTCGCTGAAATCGCAACCAAGCTGGCACGACGTTTAGAGTTGCCTGAGCGTGAAGTCAACACAGTGAGGGTTGGGGCACTTCTTCATGACATTGGTAAAATTGGAGTCAGTGGAAACATCATACGAAAACCGTCTTCGTTGGAATCTAGAGAAGTAAGGGCGATGCAACGTCACCCGGTCATCAGCGCCGACATCATGGAACCAGTCGAGTACTTTAGGGACGCCGCACGGCTAGTTCGCCATCATCACGAGCACTACGATGGCACAGGGTACCCGGATGGATTGAAGGCAGACGATATCCCGGTTGGCTCACGAATAATTCTCGTCGCCGACGCTTTCGATGCTATGACGACAGACCGTCCCTACCGACGAGGTCGCGCAAAGGAGGAAGCACTCAGGATCCTCTTGGAACAGTCCGGGAGACAGTTCGATGGCCGAGTAGTCAAGGCCCTCCAAAAGTTAGTGGGTTGACGATAGATGGCCACTAGACAGGACTCCGTAGGAGTCCACCTTCTGGGGCAATTTCGAATCATGGCCTATGGCCAGGCTTTGAGAATTCCTTCTGACCAGGCCCGATTGGTACTCGCGTTTCTTTCGCTACGACCCTCGGTACCTGTCTTACGCGGGGAGGTAGCTGCCACTTTGTGGCCTGAGAGCGACGGGGCTACTGCGCGAGCGCGACTCCGCCAAATTCTCTGGAAGCTGAGGCGTTTGCTCCATCCAGTAGATCATATGCTTATGCTGACTACGACAGCCAGCACACTCTCGCTTGACTGTGAGCATCAGATCATCGACGTCCTCAATTTTCGAAGACTTGTCGTAGCGCAAGGGAACGATGACGGCAGTCTTAGAGCGGCAGTGCAACTTTACCATGGCGATCTCCTGGAGGAGATGACCGGCGAATGGCTCGAGCAAGAGCGCTACAATCTCCGGGCACTCTTCTTGCGAGCAGTAAGGCAGCTAATCTCCCTCTTACTTGCGAGGAATGCGGCTGCCGAGGCTCTTCCTTACGCGCACCGAGCTGTTGATCTTGATCCGCTAGACGAGGAAAGCACCTACTTGTTCATGCAGGCAGCAGCGGGCGCCGGTAAACCAGCGGTGGCGCTTGCTCAATACGATAGTCTTGTCCGTCTACTTAGGACGGACCTGAATGTAGCCCCTGCCCCACATATCGTGGAGCTTTTTCGACGAATTAGCGCCCCTGTGCGACCCGTATTGAGTAGTCGCGTCGAGCCAGCACCGTCACTCTCAGACAGTGGGTCCCCAGAAGATGACCTTGTCCGTCTCACCGGCCGTTTGGCTGAGCACGAGCGACTACGGAGCGCAGTATCCCGGACTCGAGAAGGCCATGGTACCGCAGTAATTATCACCGGCCCTCCCGGCATGGGCAAGACACGGCTAGCCGAAGCGGTTGCCACGGAAGCTCAGACGTTGGGAGTTGCAGTCTACAGAGGGCGCTGCTCCGACATCACGACCCCGCCACCTTACCAGTCCATAGTAGAAGCGCTTTGGCCCCAGGTTGAGTCGATATCCACGTCCGATTTATCACCGGTCATCAGGGCTCTTTTCCCAGGTCATACAAATTTGGTCGGGCGACGCTTGCGTAACATTACTATGACCAGGGTGCTAGATGCCACGCTCATGACAGAGAGTCTGATTCGTCTCCTTTCGTCGTCAGGTCACACATCATCACTCCTCTTCGTCGATGATGTCCATCGCGCTGACCATGCTACCAGGGCTTGGCTAAATAGCTTGCTTATGAGGTTATCGGAGCTGCGAGTTTGTGTAGTTCTCACCTCACGAACAGGAGAGATTGACGAGCAAGAGCAGTATGTCGCACAGCTCGCCGCGTGTGGAGCGGAGATAATTCCACTTCAGGCCCTGGATCAGGCTGAAGTGAGGTCATTGGTATCCACTGCGCTTGGGACAACCCGTCCACCGCGTTCCCTTTCGCGAGCAATCTGGACCTCGGCGGGTGGAAACCCTCTTCAGATCCTTGAGGCGATTCGACTCCTCAAAGATCGTGGTTTGTTGCATCTGACGGAGACGGGATGGATACTTGACCCCAAAGCTCCCGAGGTTTTGGCTACCCTCGCCTCAGCTCACGTCCGTGGACTCGTCCGCGAGCGGATTGCCTTGCTGTCCCATGGTGCACGGGACGTGCTTGCTGCCGCGGCGATACTCGGGATGGCCCTTAGCCCAACCCACCTTCATCGAGTAGTTGCAGAGTCAGTACGCACGGTCTTTTCTCAAGTTCGCCACCTCATCCGACACCGGCTACTCTCGACTGATCCCGACGGTCTAATTCGCTTCCCACACGAGGAGATCCGGAATACTGTTCTAGACCAACTCAGCGATGCGCGACGAAGGACCTTTCATGCTCGCGCTGCCCAGATATTGTCCCGTACGACTTCTGCTCGTCCTGAAGACCTGTACTGGCATTATGAGGGTGCAAGCAACTATACGGGCGCATTCACGGCCGCCGTTACAGCTGGGGATCGTGCTTTTGAGGTCGGCGAATTTGTGTCATCAGTAGAATGGTACGATCGGGCATTAATGATCCTGAGCAATACAGACACGGAGCCTGGCTCGACCGAACGTCTCAGTCTTGAGCTAAGGTTGGAGTCGGCGCTGAATGAGCACGGGAGTCGACCACGTCAACTTCTGGTCTTACGATCCGTGCTTGAGGCCACCAGGGCAACCGGCGATGACGCAATGCTGTGTGAAGCGCTGATTCGCCAGAGCCTGTGCCTGACGCGGATGAATGATCGCGATGCTGCCATAAGTTCTGCCAGACTGGCGATTGATTGTGCGCAGAAGCGGTTGGATCTGCATCGTGAGGCACGCTCACACCGCGCGATGGGTCTCGCTTATGAGAACTTTGATGACTCACAGAACATCTCTTATCTGAGGAAGGCTCTGCGGTTGTTCCGACAGCTTGCGACCAAGAGCGAAGAATGCATGACCCTCTCAGAGCTAGCAACAGCATACGATCGCATCGGAAATCACACGGCTGCGTTGCGTGCACTCGATCGCGCCGCAGCATTGGTGAGCGAGGACGATCGGTCTCGTGGTCTTCTGGTCGCCCGTCGAGCTGCCGCAACCTTGTGGACAGGAAGGTTGTCCGAAACCTACGCAGCCTTAGATGAATCCCTGCTTCTGCTCCGACGGTATGGAGATCGAATAGGCGAAGCCCGGACACTACGAATTCTTTCTGACGCCCATTGCATTGCTGGGCGTTATCGCGAGGCTCTGGGCGCGGCCGGTCGTGCCTTGCAGATTGCCAGACAGGCAAATGACACTCGTCTTGTCTCCAGCATATTGAACTCTCTAATCGCCAGTATCTATGGCCGTCTCGGGTTAATCCATAGAGCGAGAGCCACGTTTGATCGTGTGATTGTTCTACTCGGGACAGACCCTCGCGTGTGGTATCGGGCTCTCTGTGAGGACTCGCTTTCCATGGTGTATCTCCACCTAGGCGAATGGGAGAAGGCAAGGGCGTGGGCTGAGCGCGCGCTGGTTACAGCGGCTATGCTTGGGCGCGAATGGTATGCGTCCACCGAGGCTCGCCTCCACCTCGGGCAAGCTCTGCTTGAATTGCGGGAGCCGCTTGCCGCTAGACAGCACCTTTTGATCTCACTACGCTACCACCGCGCAACCGGTGACCTACCTTACCAAGCTTTTGAGACAGCCCTGTTAGCGCGGTGCGCTCTGGACCTCGGCGACCCGCATGAAGCTGAGACGTATCTTCGTGAGTCTACTCGTCTAGTGCGTCGAATAGACGTTCTTCAGGACCCTCATCTATTGCACTGGCTTCACGGCAGCATCTGGGGTCGCCTAGGTGCGAACACACACGCTGCACGTGCATTCCGAGTGGCATACACTGAATTGAACCGTATTGCTACTTCGCTGGGTACCCCACTGAGGCGGCGTTTCCTTGCTCTTCCTTTTCAACGTCGGGTTCTAGAGGCGGTCGGAATGGCGCCTCAGACAATGCCGAACAACAATAATCTCATGGCAGTAGCTGGACTTCTGACCGCTGAGTCTTTGGGCATTGGCTCACAGCACGTTCGGCGCCAGGCGGTCCTGCGGGCTCTCAGCCATCCTACGGTGCGACCCAGTCGTCGGACACTTGCTGCTGCCTTCGGCGTTACTCCGCGGACCATCACTAATGACATCGCTGCGCTTCGCCGAGATGGATATCAAATCGAGTCCCCTCGAACCCTCCACTAGCAAGCCCATACGCAGACGCCACGGAATTTGTCCGCTTTTCCATATCCCCAGGGGTCTTTGAGACGCTCCGGAGACGCCTCTCCGGTAAGATCCGAAACTGAGGCAGACACATGCAGAACCCACCATCCCTATGGATATCTCTGCTAGGTGACTTCTCCTGTGTAATCGGCGGTCGCGAAGTCAGCTTCCCCACCCACTCAGTGGAACGCCTCCTTGCGTATCTGATTCTCAAGCGAGGAAAGCCAGTTTCCCGAAGCACTCTAGCTGGAAGCCTATGGCCAGACAGCAGTGACTTGAGAGCCGCAAGAAGCCTTAATACCACTCTCTGGCGGGCGAAGCGAGCGCTCTCTAATGGAAACATATCGAGCATCGATTTTAGGTCGGAGCAAGGGCGACTGTTACTGGAACTCAAGGAAGTAAGTATTGATGTAAGGGAATTCCAAGATCTGGCGGGGACCGCTCCTCTACTTCCACTGTCGGCTAGAGCAAGCCAGCTCAGGAGAGCAATAGGACTATACCAAGGAGATTTGCTTGAAGGCATAGATGACGAATGGCTACTTCCCGAGCGTTCGGCTCTTCGGAATCGGTACTTCTTGCTGCTGCGAGACCTTGTCGACACTTGCATTGCAACAGATGACTATCGCGAGGGCCTGCTGCTCGCGCGGAGATTGCTCGAACTCGACTCCCTAGATGAAAGCAGCCACAGACGCCTCATGCTACTCAGATTCCTCTCGGGGGATCGGGCAGGTGCTCTCATGCAGTATCGGCAACTCGCAGTCTCTTTGAACGCGGAGTTGGGAGTCGAACCGTCTGCTGAAACGCAAAATCTCTGGTTGCGTATGAAGTCCGCAGACCGAACCACGATCGGAGCCTCCGAGGTCGTCCAAACACTCGCCACATCGAGCCTCGACGCGCATCGGTCGCTCGAAACTGGTCCGGTTGTGATGTTTGAGAGATAGGCGTCAGTTAGAGTGCCTTTCGAACGGATAGTTCCGGACCCCCCGCCAAGAGGCGTCGGTCCGGGCTCTTAGGACAAGCCCTCCTGTCCAAGAGCGGGTCGGGGGGTCCGGATCTCGATTAACTGTTGCAGTTGGTACGCGCTGATGAGCGCTTCGGCCCGAGTTCAAGATGACAGGCTGGTCCTGGCAGCTCAACTGCACTCGCTTCTTCTCAACGATATCGGAGCTCTTATCGCACAGTCCCAGATTTGCGAAAAGAGTGCTGTAGTGGGGGACGGGCGGACTCTGCAAGAGGTGGCCCGATTACGAGAAATGCTGAGGAATCTAGAGGATTCTGCCCGCGAGCTGATTGATATCACCGTGACTGCCCGCGGCTCTTCACTCTCTGAAGCCCTCCGGCTCGAGGTGAGTAAGTTTCAAGTCAAGCATCCAGGCGTAGCGGTGCATAGTTCGTTCGATGCTGTGGCTGTCATTCAAGCCAATTGGCTCACCAGCTTGGTGGTAGGCATCGTTCATGAAGCTCTCGCTAATGCGGCGAGGCACGGGCGACCTTCCCAGATCGAAATAGTCGCGACGCCCGCAACGGAAGGCCTTCTAATCAGGATCCGAGACAACGGGCGAGGGTTTGATACTCGTCGAGTGTCTGATTCGGAGGCGTTGCGCGTTCCGGGGCACTATGGCATTCGGATCATGCAAGATACAGCCAAGTCAGTTGAGGGTCGCGTCGAGATAAGCTCAGCTCCAGGAAAGGGTACTCAGGTTACTCTCTTTGTCCCGTTGCGCGCCCGGCTTTCGGAACGGCTCGGTGCCTCCCTTGGGGACCACCGACTGGCCAAAGACAACCGACAACGCGGCTGAGATTCTGCGGGGCGCCAAAGAAGGCAAAAACATCTAAGAAGGCGCTGAACATTCTTCGGCGTTTCAGCGTCTTCTCCGCGCAGCCGGTTCCTACCGGCCTCTGAGCTCTCCTCCGGGAGTGCCGGCCTTGGCTCCCTAAGTACGGCTCCAACCAGGGGATACCCCTTTGGAAGCCGCTTGCGCGCTTGCCCGCTTGCGCGCTTGCGTCCTTGCTTGACCTGCAGGAACGCTTGCAGGCCCACCCGAATCACAGTCGCCCTGAGGTGAAACTATGCAAAAAGGGATTCGCGGCACCTTCTTTGACTTTGTCGACGACCCCTGGAAGCACGTCGGCAAAGAGCCGGACGCCGCGCGCTTTCATGCGGACGCACTGCTGGTGCTGGAAGACGGCGTCATCAAGGCCTTTGGGGCAGCCGACGAGGTGTCTCCCCGCTTTCCAAACCTCGACGTCACCCGCATCGAGAACCGGCTGATCCTGCCCGGTTTCATCGACGGCCACATCCACGTGCCGCAAACGCGCGTGGTGGGCGCGTTCGGCCAGCAGCTGTTGCCTTGGCTGCTCACGTGGATCTTCCCGGAGGAGATCAAGTACGCCGACCGCGACTACGCGCAAGAGGGGACCAACCGATTCTTCGACGACATTCTGGCGGCCGGCACCACCACGTGCCAGGCGTTTACGACGAGCTCGCCCGTGTCCACCGAGGTGTTCTTCGAAGAGGCGGCCCGCCGAAACATGCGCGTCATCGGCGGCCTGACCGGCATCGACAGGATGGCTCCCGATGAGTTCCTGAACACCCCCGACGGCTTCTACAAGGACAGCAAGGTGCTCATCGAGCACTTCCACCGCAAAGGCCGCAACCTCTATGCCATCACGCCGCGCTTCGCCTACGGCGCGTCCCCGGACCTCATGGAGGCCTGCCGGCGGTTGAAGCGGGAGCATCCCGACTGCTGGGTCAACACCCACATCTCCGAGAACCCGACCGAGTTCTACGGCGTGCTGCGGCTCCATGCGGACTGTAAAGACTACCTGGGCGTCTACGAGAAATACGATCTGGTCGGACCGCGGTTCTCGGGCGGCCACGGCGTGTGGCTATCGAACGACGAGTTTCGCCGCATCTCGAAGGCGGATGCGTCGGTCACCTTCTGTCCCTGTTCGAACCTGTTCCTCGGCAGCGGGCTCTTCCGCTTGGGCCGAGCCACGGATCCGGCGTCCCGCATCAAGATGTCCTTCGGCACGGACATGGGCGGCGGCAACCGGTTCTCCATGCTGAACGTGCTGGACGACGCCTACAAGGTGGGGATGTGCAACAATACCCTGCTGGACGGCAGCGTCGACCCGTCCCGCGAAGACCTGGCGGAAGCCGAGCGGAACAAGCTGTCCCCGTATCGCGCCTTCTGGTCCCTCACGTTGGGCGGCGCCGAGGGACTCTACATCGAGGACACGGTCGGCAACTTCATGCCGGGCAAGGAAGCCGACTTCGTCGTGCTCGACTGGAATGGCGGGCCGAAGGCCATGAGCTGGCACCAGTCCTCCCTCGTCGGCCCGGACGGCCCGAAGACGATGGAGCAGGCGGCCAATCTCCTCTTCAGCATCATGATGGTCGGCGACGATCGCTGCGTGGACGAGACCTGGGTCATGGGCAACCGCGCGTACAAGCGGGCCTAGGCAATGGCATCCTCGGGTCCCGTCGCGCTGGTCATTCAGACCCGGATCGCGGACGAAGGGACGGCGGCCTATATCCGATGGCAGGCCAGGGTGGGCGGACTGCTGCAAGGCCGCAAGGGCTTTCTTGGCCAGGAGGTCATCGCTCCGTCACCGCCCGCCCAGCCCGACTGGATCGTGGTCCAGCGATTTCAGACCCTGGAGGACGCGCGGTCGTGGATGCAGTCCGACGAGCTGCACAAACTCATCGCAGAGGTGGCCGGGCACTTCGTCGGGCACGACGACATTTTTCTGCGCACGGACAGCCAGGAGAAGGTCCTGCCCGTGTCCGCGATCATCTCCTGTCGGGTTGCGCCCGAGGACGCCGAGGGCTTTCAGCGGTGGGAGGACAAGATCTTCCGCGCCGAGGTCCGGGCGCCGGGATTCGTCGGGCACAAGCTCACCAAGCCGATTCCCGGCATTCAAGAGAACTGGGTCATCGTCGTCCAGTTCGATACAGACGAGAACCTGACCCGATGGCTTGAGTCGCCGGTGCGATCCGCCTTGCTGGAGGAAGGCAAGCAATTTCAAGGGGACCTGCGCGTGCGCAAGAGCAACTACGGCTTCGCCCTCTGGGCGCGCGACGCAACCGCACCCCCGCAGGATCCTCTCTGGATCCTGAAGAGCAACCTGATCGTGCTCCTCGTCCTGTATCCAACCGTGTACCTGTGGGGCTACCTGATTGGCCATCCGCTGATCGATGCGAAGGGCGCGCCGGCCTGGCTGTCGCTCTTCCTCGGGAATCTGGCCAGCACGCAATTGCTGGGGTGGTTCTTCGTGCCGTGGGCGCTGAAGGCGTTTGATCCCTGGCTCTCCACGAAGTCCGCGCCCGTCACGCAGTTTGCCGGATGGGCGATTCTCCTGCTCTTGTACGCCCTGTCGATGGCCGGGTTCGCCTACGTCCTCTCGCTTCCGCCGCTCCGCTTCGGCTAACAGCGCACAGGAGATCCCCATGGAGACACTGCGGACCGCGTTCAAGGGAGACTTGCTCACAGCGGAGAGTCCAGAGTTCAAGAGCGCGGCGTTCGACGGACTCTGGAA
>DASYRL010000039.1:0-1623 GCA_036004445.1 bacterium | reverse complement strand
TGGCCCTCAGGCCGCCGACGATCAGGCCGTATTTGTCGTAGCCGATCGCGACGCCGGGGTTCAGGCTGCCCGCGTTGGCGCGGATGCGGGTGTTGTAATCGATCTGCCCGCCGCCCTGCATCTCGGTGAAGCCCGAGACGGAGCCGTTGTCGAGACTGATCGGCTCGAAGTACTTGAGCCGGCTCCGGTTGAGATCGATGCGGTCGGTTGCCTTGTTCCCGGTGGTGTAGATCCCGAGGCCCTCGATCAGGAGTGGACCGGCCTGCCAGCCGCTGCGGAAATCGACGTACCACGCGTCACGCCGTAACTCCGTCATCACCCCGGGGCCCGACGTGCGGGAAGCGATCGGAGAGATCTGGTCGCGGTTGCCGAACTGATACAGCACGGTCGGTTGGAAGGAGAACGGGCCGAGGCGCCAGCGCGCGTCGATACCGGCGGTGAAGCGGTTCTCTTCCGCGCTGGTGATCCCACCGCCGAGGCAGCCGCCCGTTCCCGGGCCCGTCGTCCCAGGACAGGTCGGGAAGACGGCGGCGCCGCTGCCGAGACCGCCACGGTTCTGGCGCGTAGCGGCGCTCGTCACGCCGATGAGGCTGGCGTACGAGAAGATCGGCCGCAGGTCGAGGCCCTTGAACGGCGTGATCTCGACGCTGGCGACGATGATGACGTCGTCGCCGCGGATGAAGTTGTCCGTGGGGCCGGTGCTGCTCTCTTCGCTCTGCGCGAATGTGAGATGCGACCTCACCTGCGGGGTCCACTGGTTCGTCAGGTGAGCGCCGGCGAAGTCACCCGTGGCGTAGACACCGCTCTTGTACATGACCTCCCACGGCTGGGCACCGATCCGCATGCGCGAAGGGATGGGGATGAGGGGCAAGTCGAATTCCGTGTAGGCCCACTTGATCTCGAGGATGCCCTGCACGTCCGTGTTGAGGTCCATGCCCGCCGACGCGCCGAACCGTTGCGCCGTCCCGACGGCCGCGGGACATGCGGCGCCAAGACACACGCTCGTGTCCTGGTTAGCGGTCTGGCCGTAGGTGAAGTCGATCTCGATACCTAGAACGAACTTCGTCGTCCCGACCTCGGCCGTGATGTCCGGCCGCACGCGCGTGCGGGCGTACCACTCGCTGTCTTTCCGCGCGAGGTTGAGATCTGAGATGGAGTTGTTGTTCAGCCACGATGAGATGGTGTCCATGAAGCCGGTGATCGTTACTTTGGGCTGCGCGGCAACAGGGGTCGCGACTGCGAGTACCGCAAGGACAGCCAGGAGAAGAATCCCGCTTCGCCTCATGCCGGCTCCTCGTGTGAGCGGATGGGAACAGAAATCTCTGCTGCGGCTCTCTCTTATGACATGTCCCGGCACGATGTCAAGAGTTTGAGGCGCGGACGCCACGGCGTCGCACTGTTCGGGCCAGCTAGGACCTGGCATACCACCCAATGCGGTTGTTCCCGGTTGCGCTCGGCGGGCGGCCCGCTCAGCCGCGGCGTGGTTTGTGGACGACGAGGCTGATCGTGACCCGCTGGGTGCCGCGCCGGCTCTTGCCCTTGATGGTGATCTCGCGAATCCCCCCCGGCATTTTGCGTCGCGCAACGATCGTCAGGGTGACCGACTCACCGGCGGCGATCACC
>DASYRL010000038.1:0-4785 GCA_036004445.1 bacterium | reverse complement strand
ATCGAGCAGACCGTGACCGTCAGACTCGAGAGCGCCGGCAGTGGTACGGTGGTGACGGCCGCCTACGCGGACGTGATGGGGGCCGAGCGGGCGAGAGTGCTGCGGCCGGGGGATCGAGTGGTGGTCGCGCGGGCGCAAGATCTGGGCCAGACCGCGTACTACGTGGTCGACCGGTACCGGCTGCCGCCGCTGGTCATCATCGCGCTATTGTTCCTGATCATGACCGTCGCGTTCAGTCGCTTCAAGGGCCTCTCGTCGATCGTCGGCTTGGTGATTACGGTCGTCGTACTGGTGCAGTACATCGTGCCGCGCATCCTCGCCGGTGACAACCCGCTGGTGATCAGCATCAGCGGGGCGCTGGTGATCGCGTTCGTGTCCATTTACCTGGCCCACGGGTTCAACCGCCGCACGACAATCGCCGTCATCAGCACGCTGATCACGCTGGGCATCGCCGCCGCGCTGGCCATCGCGTTTGTGTCGCTGGCCTCGTTGTTTGGGGCGGGGTCAGAGGAAGCGTTCTACCTGCAGCTGGGGTTGCAGGTCGTGAATCTGCGGGGACTCCTGCTGGGGGGCATCATCCTGGGCGCGCTGGGGGTCCTCGACGACATCACGACCGGACAGGCCGCGGCAGTTCAGGAGATCAGCTTAGCCAACCCCGATCTGACGTCGCGCGAGCTGTATCGCCGCGGGCTGTCGGTGGGTACGGAACACATTACCGCGCTGGTCAACACGCTGTTCCTCGCCTACGCCGGCGCGTCGCTCCCGCTGTTCATCCTCTTTACGGTGAACGTCGACCAGCCGGTCTGGGTCACGGTGAACAGCGAGTTCGTGGCCGAGGAGATTGTGCGGACGCTGGTCGGCAGCAGCGCGCTGGTGCTCGCCGTCCCGATCACGACGCTGCTGGCCGCGCGGCTGCTCCGCGCCCGTACTGTGGACCGATAGCTGACTCCTGGGCGGCGCTGCAAAGGGGCGGCCCCTCGCTCTGAGTCGGGCGGCGCGGATTGATTTGCAGGCCTCAAGCTTCATGTCGCCCTCGCCTGCCAAACTGCGACGGATCACTACGGCCTGACCGCTCTCGCGCTGCCTGGCTGCGGCGATCCCGACCTAATGGCCTGCCGACAACCGGGCCCTTACGGGTGGCGAACAGTGAACGTGAAGCTGCCCGTGCTGACGAATAGATCGTCCGCAGAGACGGCGCGCCAGCGCACCGTGTAGCGTCCCGGCAGGATGGGTTTCAGGACGACCTTCATCGCCTTGCGGTCGAGGTCGTTGAGGTCGACGCCGCCGTGGCCGTCGTCGACGCGCTGGCCGCGGGCGTTCCACACACTGAGCCCGCTGCGTTTCGTGTCCAGTTCTTCATTGAACCACAGCCGGACGATCGTTGGTGTGCGCGCGATCGTCGAGCCGGGCGCGGGCACGGCGCGCAGCAGTTTTGCGTGCCCCCACGCCGCGGCGGCAACCAGCATGAGGGTGACGACTCCTGCCGCCGTGAGCGCGGCGTGACGTCTTATCATCAGGAGGACCTCCGGGTGGGGCGGACAGCTACCACAGCCGCGGCTCCGGCAGCGGTGAGCGCAGCCAGCCAGGGCGCGTGGTCCCGCTGCGAGCGCTGGCTGGGCAGCAGCCCGGGGGCGAACACGCCGAGTCGGTCCGTGGAGGCGACCACCTGGAAACTGGGCAGGTGGATGGAGTCCTCGACAGGCTCCCACCGTCCCTGGGTCAGGCGGAGTACCAGCGTGCCGGTCGTAGCGTGCCGCAGGATCAGCGTGGCCGTGTCGCGGAAGGCGATCGGCTGTTTTGACGCGGTGTATTCTCCTTCGATGCGGTAGGCGTTCCCGTCATACTCAACGCCTGTCGGGAGACGCCCCAGCGGCCGGGCGTCCATCGGGGTCAGCCGGATCGTGATTGATGTTTCCCCGGTCCGAGGGGCAATGGTGCCCCGGACGAAGATAATCACCGCCTGCCCGTCACCGGTCGACACCGACCCGCCTCCCGGTCCGGCAGGCGGTAGGACAATCTGCCCGACGCCCGGCAGCGGCGGCTCACTCGCGGCGTTGACCGCGTTCGGCGGCCGCACCACCCAGCGGTAGGGCAGGGGGATCTCTTCGCCGTCATAGAGCAGACGGACGGGGAGGAACTGCGCCGTGACGAGCGCCGCGGCGACGTAGCAGAGTGCAGCGGCGATCCCCCACCGAAGCATGGTCCTCATAGTACGAATACTCCGTTCATCTGCAGAAGGTTCGCGGCTACATGGGTCAGAGCAGGGGCCGTCCACGTCCCGGCGGTCCAGCGCTGCCAGCCGAACAACAGCCCGGCCGCAACGTTGAGCGGAATCGAGATGAGACCGTAGGCCGGCACGTGCACCAGCGCGAAAAGCAGCGCAGACGCGGCCACGGCCACTCCCACGCCCCACGCCGCGGCCAGCCATCCATACAGCAGGCGCCGGAAGAAGGCTTCTTCCGCCACCGCGGCCACCGACGCCCCGAGCACCGCCCAGGCGTGGGAGGGCGCCGGCACCGCCTGCACCACCACCCGGGCCGCGCCGAACGTGGCGATCCCAACGCCGACGGCGATGAGCCAGCGCCGGCGGGAGACCGGCGCCGCCGGCGGCAGTGGCGTCAACAGCCCAATCGCGCCCGCCGCCGCCACGAGAGCCAGTGCGGTGAGCGTACCAGGTGGTCGCAGCATCAACGCGGCCAACGTGAGCGGAATCACCAGCATCCGCCGGACCGGCAGCCGCGACGTCTCGCGCGCGCTCATTTCACTCTGAACGTTGTCGCCGTGATGACCCGCGGCTCGAACGGCAGGTGGTCGATCGCCACAAACTCCGCCTGGAGCACGTGCATGCCTTTGCTGACCGACACCGTCTGCTCCAGTCCCGACAGCATTGACACGAGCTGTCCGTCGACGGTGACATGGATGTGTCCTAAGTCCGGCCGCAGCGGGCCCGAACTCAACGGAGTAACCTCCCCGTTCGTCAGCGCCAGCTTCACGGCGATCGACACACCGGCGAGTTGTTCCCCCGGTTGGGGCGATAGAATAGTGATCTGGGCCTCGGAACGAGGGCGCGGCGCTGATGCAGGCGGCGTGGAGGTCTGCGATGGACCGAAACAGCCGCCGACCAGTATTACTGCGGTTACCAGTGCAAGGACTAGAAGCTTCATTGTCGCACCCGGTGGCTGTTCGACGCCCGAACACCTGAGTCTTCTGCCGTCCTTAGGAGGATGCCGTGACGAGACTGCAGTCGGCCTGGCGGCGGATCGACAACGCAATGATCACCACGGCGCGGGACTACGGCATCACGATCTTGCGCATCGCGCTGGGGGTCGTGTTTGTCTGGTTCGGCGCCCTGAAGGTCGTCGATCGCAGTCCGGTCGGTGACCTTGTGGCCCATACCGTGTACTGGGTGGATCCGGCCTGGTTCGTCCCGTTCCTCGGCGCGTGGGAAGTTATCGTCGGCATCGGCTTGCTTGCCGGGCTGGCGTTGCGGCTGGTGCTGCTGCTGTTTTGGCTGCAGATGGCCGGTACGTTCCTGGTGCTGATCCTGCGTCCCGACCTCGCCTTCCAACACGGCAATCCGCTGCTGCTGACGACCACCGGTGAGTTCGTGATCAAGAACCTGGTGCTGATCGCGGCCGGACTGGTCGTCGGCAGCACCGTGCGGCGGATCAGGTCGACTTGAGGTACTTGTCAAACCATCCGAGCACCTTGGTCCAGGCTTCGCGGGCCGCCGCCGCGTTGTAGCTCGCGCCGGTGTCATTGAAGAACGCATGCGCGGCGTTCGGATAGATTACGATCTCATGCACGACGCTGGCCTTCTGCATCGCCTCGCGAACCGCGGGGATCCCGGCGTTGATGCGCTCGTCGAGCGCGCCATACACGGCCAGCACCGCCGCCTTGATCTTCGCGACGTCATCCAGCGGGGGGTTCGACCCATAGAACGGCGCCGTTGCCTTTAGCTCGGCGTTCGCCGTGGCCAGACGCCACGTCATCCCGCCGCCGAAGCAGAACCCCATCGCACCGATCCGGTCGCGGCGGACCCCGCTCTGGCCCTGCAGGTAGCGCACGCCCGCGTTGAGCATCGCGACGAGCTGCTCCGGTGGCGTGCGGCCGAGGATGGCGGTGACCTGCGCTAAGTCGGTGAACTTGGCGGTGCCGCCCTCCGCCGACGCCAGGTCCACGGCGAGCGCCGCGTAGCCAACCTTCGCAAAGCGCCGGCAGACGTCCTTGAAGTGCTCGAGCAGGCCGCGGTTTTCATGGATCACCACCACGCCGGGCACCGGCCCGGCAGCCCTCGATTTTGCCAGATAGGCCTGCACGGCGACCGCGCCTGACGCAAACGATACCATGGCCGCCGACGCAATCGCCGGATCGTTCGGCGGTACGGTGATGCCCGGTGCCTGCGCGACGGTGGGCGGGGGGGCCGAGGCGGCGTCGGCGATCTCGACAGGGGACGCCGACACGCCGAGGCTCTGCAGGACCGGAACGGCAAGCGCCGCGCCGCCCGCGAGCAGGATAGTCCGCCGCAGAAATTCCCTGCGGTGCAGGCGCCCGTCTCGATACTCTTCGGCCCATTCCTCAACGATATATCGCTGCAGGTCGCTCACGATGGTCCCTCCTCTCCGAGGTTCCCTCATTTTACCTGGCTGGAGTTCGGCGCGTGTCACGGGGGCATAACAAAAAACAGGAAGAATATCATTTGTCGGAGCACACGATGTCCGTACTGCAGCGACTCACTGAGGCGGATCTGAACTTCATCGCAGCCACCGTCATGCCCGCGGACGA
>DASYRL010000037.1:0-5303 GCA_036004445.1 bacterium | reverse complement strand
GGCACGACGTTCACCGTTACGCTGCCGGCCAACACTCACCTGGCTGTCACGCAGCCGTCATCCTAGCCGCACCGTTCCGTCACCCCACGGCCTTACCGTGAAAGCGTCCCTTTCACGGAGCGTGTCATGTTCGACCTGTTGCCCGAGAGCCAGTCCCGCGCTGTCGTTCCGCGCTGGGGCCTCGTCGTCGCGCTGACCTTGCATGCCGGTGTCTTCGGCGGGCTGCTCTTGCTGCCATCGTCCAAGGCGCGAGCGGAGGTCCCCATCATCTCTACGATAGCCTGGCCGCAACCGGAGCCGGTGATTGCGCGGCCGTCGTCCCCGCCGACGCTGCCCATCGTTCACCAGCTCACTACGATCGTCCCGCTGCCGGGCCCGATTCTGAATGTGCCCCCGGTGCCGACGCCTACGGTGGGTGAGCCTGGCCCGATCGTTCTGACGGAACCGCTGGGCCCGGCCGAGTCAGGCGCCGACCCGGTGTCCGCGGAACTGCTCCAGGATCCGCCCGTCTTGTTGACCGCACCAGTTCCGGAGTATCCGCGACGTCTGCGAGAGGCCGGGATCCAGGGCCAGGTGATCGTCGAGGCCGTCGTGGACACCCTGGGGCGTGTGGAATCGGGGTCGTTGCGAGTCGTGCGCGCCGATCAGGTGGATTTCGAGGCGTCCGCCGTGGCGTCGATTCGCGCCGCCTTGTTCAGGCCCGCTCGAGTATTGGGGAAGCCGGTCCGGGTGCTGGTGCGGGTGCCGGTTTCATTTCGCCTGCGCTGAGCACGAGTGCCGGATGGGCCGTGGGGCCCCAAGGGGGGTTCTCAAATGCCCTTGTCATCGATTTGTAATGAACCCCCCACTAGCGGGCAAGCTGGATTTGGTACAATCTCGGTAGCCATTGCGCTGGAGGCGCGGTCGTGTTCGACGTCCTCATCGAATCCAAAAAGTCATCGCAGGCCGGCAAGGCCGCGGGCACCAGTATCGCATCGCTGGTGATTCACACGCTGGCGATCGGTGGCCTGGTGTACGCGACGCTGACGGCGGGTCAAACCGACGAGGGTGTCAAGGTCGACACGGCCCTGGTCTACATCCAGCAGGAAACAAAGCAGCCGGATCAGCCCCCGCCGCCCCAGCTCGACGTGCAGTTCAAGGGGTTCCAGACCGTCGTCGCCCCGACCGACATTCCGACCAATATTCCGCCGGTGAACCTGCAGGAGCACTTCGATCCGCGGGACTTCACCGGCGTTGGCGTTGAGGGGGGCTCAGGCACGGGCATCGTCCCGTCGGCCGACGCCGTGTTGTCGGTGGACGTCGTGCAGGAGAAGCCCGAGCGGCTCGCCGGTCCGCAGCCCGTGTATCCCCCCCTGTTGATGCAGGCGGGGATCGAGGGCACGGTGATGGTCCAGGCCATCATCGACACCATGGGACGGGTGGAGCCGAATTCCCTGAAGATCACGCAGACCGCCAATCCCGGATTCAACGAGTCCGCCAAGCAGACGGTGGTCAAGTCGCTGTTCCGGCCGGCGCGCGTGTACGGCAAGGCCGTCCGCGTGCTGATCCAGCTGCCGGTCACCTATACGATCCGACATTAGCCCAAGCCCGATCCCTCGGAAGGAGTAAGCGCGGATGCCGAACATTCTCGATCTGTGGGGCAACTCGACCTGGTTCGCCAGGGGGATCGTGGTGATCCTCGTGTTCATGTCGATCTGGTCGCTGTCGACCTTCATCATGAAGTGGTGGCAGCTGCGCCGCTCGCAGCGCGAGACCATACGGTTCATCCCAGAGTTTTCGCGCTTCCTCCAGGAGGAGCATCTCGAGGCGGCGATTGCCCTCGCCGAGAAGACCAAACGCAGCCATGTGGCGCGCGTGCTGGGGGAAGCGCTCTCCGAGGTGAAGCCGTTGCTGCGCGATCGCGCGACGATCACCGCGGCCGACATCAACTCGGCGGAACGGGCGGTGGAGCGACAGATGCTGATCATCGTCGCCGAGCTGAAGCGCGGCCTCGGCATCCTGGCGACGATCGGCGCCACGGCGCCGTTTGTGGGACTGCTCGGCACGACGATGGGCATCGTGAACGCCTTCACCGGCATGATGGCGTCGGGCGGCGGCGGCTCGCTGTCCGCGGTGGCCGGCGGGATTTCCGAGGCGCTGATCACGACCGCGGTCGGTCTGATGGCGGCGATTCCGGCGGTGTGGTTCTACAACTACTTCACCACCAAGATCGACTTCATCTCGGTGGAGATGACTTACACCTCCAAAGAGCTGATCGACTACCTGATCCGCAGCGTCGGCTCGGAGTTCGGCCGCTCCATCTTCACGAAGGAATTCCAGGCGCAGAAAGCGACGCAGTCCAGTGGCCCGATTAGCCGCTAACTCCAAGGCGCCGGTCAACGCCAACATCAACGTCACGCCGATGATCGACGTGATGTTGGTGTTGTTGATCATCTTCATGATTGTCACCCCCCTGATCACGGCGGGGTTTCAGGCCACGATCCCGCGCGCGTTGAATCCGGACAGCCGGGAAGAGAAGGACGGGGAGATCCGCCTGGGCATCGATCAGAACGGCCAGTTCTTCCTCGACCTTCCAGGACCGGGTGGTCAGTATTCCGGGATGCACAAGATCTCCGATGCGGAGCTGGAGCAGCAGCTGATTTCCATCTACGCCGCTCGGACGGCCGACAAGATCCTGTTTCTGAAGGCCGACGCGAACATCAAGTACGAGCGCGTCCAGCAGGCGGTCGCGATCGCCCGCAAAGCGGGGGTGCGGGTGTTCGCCGCCATCGCCGACCGGGCGAAGCTCGGCGGCCCCCCGGAACCGGGGAAGGACTAGCTCATGGCCATGCAGGCGGGGGGCGACGCTGGCGGGCTGTCGTCCGAGATCAACGTCACGCCGATGATCGACGTGCTGCTGGTGCTGTTGATCATTTTCATGATCATTCTGCCACTGTCGCGGCGGGCGTTCGACACCCAGGTGCCCCCCGAGCAGAAACAGAAGCAGCAGCAACCGCAGGACAACACGCAGATCGTACTGGAGCTCACCCCGGAGGGCGGCTACGCGATCAACCGCCAGCCGTATGCCAAGGGCCAGCTCGACAACGCTTTCCATCAGATCTTCGACCAGCGCGTCGCCAAGCTGTTATTCGTCAAGACGGCACCCAATCGCAAGTACGGCGACCTGATCGAGGCGATGGACATCGCGAAAGGCGCCGGCGTGCAGGTCATCGGCGTGACGCCTCCGCCGGAGGCCGCGCAAGCGCCCGCGCAGTAACGCCATGCAGGGTGTGACCCAGCGAGGGGTACGGCCGTCCGCCGTGCCCCTCGTCGTTCTTCGGGGTATGTACTCTCCGTGACGGCTTCACCCGCCGCGCCGCGGCGACCACCTCCGCCTCCGTTCCGATTGCCGACCGCCCCGCGCCGACCGGGGGGGATCGCCGCGTCGCTGTTCTTCCATTTGCTGATTGCCTTCCTGCTGCTGCGACACGCGGCCCAATGGGTGCAGGGCGGCGGCGGGGAGCCGGGCCCCTTGGGCGGTGGCGGCGGCGGCAGTGACGCGGCCGCCCATTTCGTGGAGCTGCCGAGCGCATCGGCACCACTGCCGGCTCCGGTTCCCGTCCAGCCCGCGCCACAACCCGTTCCAGACCCCGTGCCGATGGAGGTCACTCCACCCCCCGACGTCGCCGTGGCGCCGGCAGCGTCTCCCGACACGGCCAGTGCGAGTGGGACCAACGGCACGGGAAGCGGGACCGGTCCCGGCACCGGCGGCGGCGAAGGGGCGGGCAGCGGTCCCGGCGTCGGCAACGATTCCGGTCCTGGTCGCGGGGGCGATGCGACGTACATTACTCCGCCCGATCCGCGCACTGTGCTGCTGCCGGCCGACTGCTACAAGGGTCGTTACACCGTCCGGTTCTGGGTGGAAGCCGATGGCTCCGTGTCCCGCGTGAAGGTGGAGCCGCCTCCGAAGAGCGGTGGGTGCCGGCGCGAAGTGCAGGACAGGATGATGGGTTATCAGTTTCGCCCTGCGCGCGCGCGGGACGGCCGAGCCGTCGCCTACGTCTATCAAGTGCAGTTGACGCACTAAGCGAGTCCGACCGAAGTCGATGACCCCAACGCCAGGGGCGTGATCGCCCGGGCGCGCTTGGAGCCTATTGATGCGTCAGATCTTCGCGCGGAAGCCGATTGCCGAGCTCCTGGCCGACCAGGATTCCGCTCAGGGACTGCGGCGGGCTCTTGGAGCCGGCGACCTGATCATGCTCTCGATCGGGGCCGTCATCGGGGCGGGAATCTTCGGAGCGCTCGGCACCGCCGCCGCCGGCCAGTACGATGCTGCCGGCAACCTCGTCCGCGCGGGCGCCGGTCCCGCCCTGGTGTTCTCCTTTGTGCTGCTGGGACTCGCGTGCGCGTTGGCGGGGCTGTGCTACGCGGAGTTGGCCGCCATGATCCCCCAGGCCGGCAGCGCCTATGCCTACTCTTACGCGACGCTGGGCGAGCTGGTCGCCTGGATCATCGGGTGGGATCTGATCCGGGAATACGCGGTCGGCAACGTGGCGGTCGCGATCAGCTGGGGCGACTACTTCATTTCACTGCTGCGCGGCTGGGACGTGCACCTCCCGGCGTGGATCACGACGGGCTATCGCACCGCGCTCTTGAGTCCCAATCCCGACCTCCACGGCCTCCTGGACACGGCGCCGCACCTGTTCGGCATTCCGGTGCTCATCAATCTGCCGGCGTTCGCCATCGTGATGCTGATCACCTGGCTGCTGCTGCTCGGGGTGCGCGAGAGCGCGCGGGCCAACAACATCATGGTGACGATCAAGCTCCTGGTACTGGGCTTGTTCGTCATCGCTGGCGCGACACACATCAATACGGCGAACTATCATCCCTTCGCCCCCAACGGGTTCCGTGGCATTCACCAGGGGGCGGCGATCGTGTTCTTCGCCTTCATCGGGTTTGACGCCATCTCGACAGCCGCGGAGGAGACCAAGAACCCGCAGCGCAACCTGCCGATCGGTATTCTCGGGGGACTCGCGATCTGTACGGTCATCTACGTGATCATCGGCGCAGTGATCACGGGCATGGCGCCCTACCAGTCCCTCGCGGTGGCCGACCCGCTGGCCAAGGCGCTCGAAGTGGCCGGGTTCCACACCGTGAACTGGATCGTAGCGCTCGGCGCCATCGTCTCGATGTCGGCCGTGCTGCTGGTATTTCAGTACGGCCAGCCGAGGATCTTTTTCGCGATGGCCCGCGACGGCCTGCTGCCCCAATGGGCCGCCAAGGTGCATGGCAAGCACCGCGTGCCCCACGTTACGACGCTGATC
>DASYRL010000036.1:0-12451 GCA_036004445.1 bacterium | reverse complement strand
TCTCCAGTATACCAACCGAAGACCGGGCCAAAAACAAGGCCCCAAACAGGTCGAGGGCCCTCCGGAGTACTGATTGGACGGCGATCAGGATTCATGCCTGGCAAAACTCGCTGATTTCTGGCTCTAGGGCGGAATCTCCGCCGAAAAGGCTTACTTTTGGCCCTCTGACGGTCTCTCGCTACCAAATACCTGCTCAACGAACCCTTTGAGGATGCGGGCGGTCGCCCCCCAGATCTCATGACCCTCATGGTGGTAGAAGAACAGTTGGACCCGCTCCCCGTCGCGCTCCCGCTCCTCGACCCGCACTCTGCTCGGATCCTGAAAGGTGTCCAGCGGCACGATCAAGATTTCGGAGATTTCGTCGGCGCTGATGCGCAGATCGAGTGGATGCGGAATGACTCCTACCACGGGGGTTACGACAAAACCGCTGATGAACGTGGGCACGTCGTCGAGCACGCCGAGGACCCGCACGCGGTGTGGAGGAATGCCCAGCTCCTCTTCGGTCTCGCGCAGCGCAGTAGCGACGGCGTCGGCGTCGCCGGCGTCCGAGGATCCGCCGGGCAGGGACACCTGACCCTTGTGATGTTCCACGGTTTCGGTGCGCTTTGTGAGGAGGACGTGGACGCGGCCGTCGGCCAGGAAGAGGGGAACGAGCACGGCCGCGCGCCGCAACCGCGGCTGGTCGTACTCCAGACGCGGGCGGGCGGAGAGGACCGTCACCACACGGTCGGCCAGTTCGTCCAGAGAGGTCTTCACGGTTCTCACAGTCTACATGGTCTCAAGCGCGAAGATCCCTCGAACGAGCGCTCGACTCACTCCGTAGAGGTCCATCCACAAGTTATCCACAATATGTTGATATCTGGGCAGGAATTTCCAACAGTGGCGTGAATTCCTCCAAAGACCCTCAGGGGGGAGGAGCCTACGACTGGGCTGAGTGCCTCCGCTGGCTCCCCACGAGCTACAACGCTGGACTAACACACCCTCCTTCGCCCGCACCTCCCTCCTGGGGACATACCAAGATCGGGAACAGGGAAATGGGAACTGGGAACAGGAAACAGGACCGGGATCAGCGGGGCTTAGATGGACTATCTACCCTTTGCGCAACGAACCCCTGACACGCAGTATCGGGATCTCCTCCTCCGGATCCTGACCATGGGAGAGGAGGTCGTTACCGAGCACGGCACCGCCGCGCTGAAGATCATCGGGCATCAGATGCGCTTCCGGCTGGACAATGGGTTCCCGGTCGTCACCGAGCGCGACGTCGTCAGCACCGCCAAGAGCGGAAGCCGGCCGTCGCCGTTTCATCAGGCTCTCGGTGAATTCTGCGCCTTCCTCAATGGGGCTCAGACGCAGCGCGAACTCGAAGCCTTCGGGTGCTTCTGGTGGGATCGCTGGGTCACCGCCGACGCCGCCGGGCCCTTTGGCCTCGAGCCGGGCGACTTGGGCCCGGGGTCCTATGGCGCCGCCTTCCGACGCTATCCCGCCCCCGGCGGCGGGACGTTCGATCAGCTCACCCACCTGCTCGAGCAGATCAGATCGCGCCCGGATGCGCGCCACCATGAACTCTCGCCCTGGATCCCCCCCTACGTACTCGCCGCCAACGGCCAGGCGCGGAGAGCGATCGTGCCTCCGTGCCACGGGTGGGTACACGTCCACGTGAACTCACGCACGGGCGACCTGGTGCTGACCCACCGCCAGCGCAGCGCCGACGCGCCGGTGGGGTTGGTCTTCAACCTCATCCACTACGCGGCGTTCGCGCTGATGCTCGAGCGGGTCACCGGCTACCGGGCGCGGGAACTGGTCTACTGGATCGACGACGCGCACATCTACCTCGGGCAGGTGGAGGACGTGCGGGCGATGCTCGCCACCGAGCCGCAGCGGTTCCCTACGGTCGCCCTCGACCCGGACGTCACCGACCTGTTCGCGTTCCGCGCGCACCACTTCGCGGTTACGGACTACCATCCGAGGCTGCCCCGCCGGCGCATCCAGACCCCCGTTTAAACCTCGCGGCTCCCTCGCTTGCTGGCTTGCAAGACGCTTGCTCGCTTGCGCCCTTAGAGAACTGCCGCCGTAATCCCCTGGATCCGTGGGAGCCCACCGGCCACCAGCGCCCACGCATCTCCTTCGTCCGCAGTGCCGTAGATCTCGCCCGTCGTGGTGCCGAAGTAAAACCCGGCGGGCTTGAGCACGTCCCCGTCCATGGCCTGCCGCAGGACAACGCAGTGGACGTCGCGGGGCAGCCCGTCGCTCAACCGGTCCCACGTTTTGCCGGCGGTACGCGTCCGGTAAACGTCGAGCGCGCCGATGATGCAGCTGTTGTGCCGCTTGCAGATCCCCTGATACGCCGGGACGACGAACGCCACGTTCTTCTGGGCGGGATGGACGGCCAGCGGGAATCCGTGCCGTTCGGGCAAGCCCGATGAGATGTCCGTCCACGTTGCGCCGTAGTCGTCGCTGCGGTACACGCCGCAGTGCTGCTGACGGTACAGCACCTTGGTATCGGTGGGCGCAATGCCGATGCGGTGCGTGCATGCGTGCACCTGGCTGAGGTGCTCGTCGAGCTTGCGCTGCCGCTCGGCCTCGCTGATGGGCTTGCCCAGCGTCGACCGCTCGGCGGCGGGACACGCCTCGATCACCCCGGCGGTCGCGGCCTGCCACGTCTCTCCGCCGTCGGCGGTCCGGACCGCACCGTTGTCGGTGCTGCTGACAACGTACATCCGCTTGGACTGCTTGGGGTCGATGTGGATGCCGTGGATCGCGTTGCCGGTTGTGCCGAAGCCCCAATCCCCATAACGGCTCCCGGGAGCCTTGAGGTAGCCCTCGTGCACTTTCCAGGACCGCCCGCGGTCGGCGCTGGCAAAGAGGTAGCTGAAGTGCGTCCCGGCCCACAGCCTGTCGGGATCCTTGGGGTCAACCGCGAGCGACCACACTTTGCGGATGGGCAGTCCCCCGTCGAGTCCCGTCCACGTCCGGCCGAGATTCCGGCTGGCGTAGATGCCGTCGTCGAACGTCGCCGCGTACATGGTCTTCGTCTTCGGATCCCAGCCGAAGTGGTTCACGGAGTGACCTTTCAGATAGGGGCCGCGCCGCCGCCAGCGCCGCCGTTTCCCGTCGCTCTCGACGACGAATAGTCCATCGGTCGTACCGGCAAATACAGCCACCTTGGGCATCGGGTGTGTCCTCCACCTGCGGGATTCGAAATGGCCTTCTTGGATCCGCGGACCCTCCCCTGCCGAACACAGCCCTAGCAAACCCACAGGACTGGGACTAGGGGACCAGGGGACGAGGAAGAAAGACATAACCCATGCGAATCGCCACCTATCGAGTATCCGGTGAAACAAGGTTAGGATTCGTCGTCGACGACCGGGTCGTCGACATCGCGCCGCTAGCGCGCCGGCGCAGACAGCGCGTTCCGGCCGACATGATCTCGCTGATTGAGACGGTGCCGGCCCGAGCCCTCGGACAGCTCCATCGGGATGCGCAGGACTGGGTATCCGACGGCAGGGAGTCTACCTCGCTGGCGCGCACGAAATTGCTGGCGCCCATCCCACGCCCCAAGAAGAACATCTTCTGCATGGGCCGCAACTACGCCGAGCACGCCCGGGAGGGCGGGAACGCCCCACCCGAGGTGCCCGTCTTCTTCACAAAACCCCCGACCGCGGTCGTCGGACCCGGCGCACCGGTAATCCATCACCGGGCGACGGAGGCGCTGGACTATGAAGTGGAGCTGGCGGCCGTGCTCGGCCGGCGCGGGCGCAATATCCCTGAGTCGAAGGCCTTGAGCTACGTCTTCGGCTATACGGTCATGATCGACGTGACCGCCCGCGACCTGCAGCGCCGGCACCAGCAGTGGTTCAAGGGCAAGTCGCTGGATACGTCCGCCCCGCTGGGACCGTGGATCGTCCACCGCTCGGCCATCCCCGACCCCCAGGCTCTGCGCCTGTCCATGCGCGTGAACGGGGAGACGCGGCAGAATTCCACGACCGCGAACATGCTATTTTCGGTCGCGAAACTGATCGAAGTCCTCTCGATCGGGATGACGCTCGAACCCGGCGACCTCCTCGCCACGGGCACCCCGGAAGGCGTCGGCATGGGCTTCGATCCCCCGAAGTGGCTGCACGTCGGCGACGTGGTCAGCGCCGAGGTGGAACGGATCGGCGTGCTCGAAAACCGCATCGTCGCGGACTCCCGAGCGTGACGCCCACGGCGGCGGGGAGGACGCGCCCCCGCTGCGGCTGGGCCGAAGGCAGTGCCCTGCTGCGGCAGTACCATGACCGCGAATGGGGCGTGCCGGTGCGGCGGGATCGCAAGCACTTCGAGTTCCTGATCCTCGACGCGTTTCAAGCCGGCCTGAGCTGGGATCTGATCCTCAGGAAGCGCGGCGCCCTGCGGGCGGCCTTTGCGGACTTCGATCCCAGGATCGTGGCGCAGTTTGACGGACGCGACGTCCGCCGGCTGCTGGCGGATCCCGGCATCATTCGGAACCGCGGCAAGATTGCGGCGACGATCACCAATGCGCGGCACTTCCTCGACGTGCAGCGCGATTTTGGCTCGTTCAACCGCTACGTCTGGTCCTTCGTGAACGGGCGACCGGTCCACCACCGATTCCGACGCATGACGGACCTCCCGGCGACGACGCCGGTTGCCGAGGCGATGAGCCGCGACCTGCGGCAGCGGGGGTTCAAGTTCGTCGGGCCCACCATCTGCTACGCGTACATGCAGGCGGCGGGCCTGGTGAACGACCACGTCGTGGAGTGCTTCCGCTACGCGGCTCTTACCACGTTCAAGAGGTCCGCGACCCGTTCGAGAAAGCGCTGATCGTCCGCTCCAAACGCCTCGAGGTCGCTGCTGTCGATGTCGATCTCCCCGATCACCGTGCCGTCGGAGAAGATGGGAACGACGATTTCCGATTTCGTCGAGGGAAAACACTCCAGATAGCGCGGATCCGCCGACACGTCGCCGACGACCTCCGTCTTCCCGGAGGCCGCAGCGGCGCCGCAGACGCCTACGCCGACGGGGATCCGGGTGTGCTTGGTCGCTTCCGGGCCGTTCCAGGCGCCGAGAACCAGATCGGACCCCGCGACCCAGTAGATACCGACCCAGGAATAGTGCGGGACGTGGTGGCGCAGATAGGCGACGACGGCCTCCTCGAAGCCATGCTCCCGCTCATTGGCAAGCGCCTCGAGGTCCCGGTACGCCTGCTCGTAGTCCACCTAGCGTTCGAACCACAGGGTTTGCGGTTTCAGGTTGCGGGTAATCCCCAGCTGCGACGCCATCAGCCCGGTCCAGCCCAGCACGCCCTCGATGACCCCGAGGGTTTCCTCCTCGACGGCGTCGGCATCCGAGCGGGTGTCGATGCGCGTCAGCAAGTCCTTCACCCTCCGGCAGATCGTGTCGACGTCGTCGAGGAGTTCTCGGCCGACCTGCAGCGCGGGCTGGGTGACCATCCGCGGCCGCTGCGTGGAGCGCGCGGTCAGGTTCTTGCGCTGCGCCGCCGCCCAGTCCGAGAGTTCATCCACCGCGCCGGCGGCCTCCCTCGGGCCCCGCTCCATCGCGACCGTCACGACGACCTGGCAGTTCCGCCACACCTGGTGGATAATGCCGGCGAGAAACCGGCGGTCATGAGCGGTCAGGCCGCGCCGGGGCGCCATCTCAGCCGCCGAGCTCCTTCGCATAGGTAATGATGAAACGGCCGTCGTTGTGCCGCCGCCCCGTCACGATGGTCTTCGGCCCGACCCAGATGCGGAACACGATCAGCGCCGGCTTTAGCACGCCCATGATCGACCCGGTGGCGAGCTGCGCTTCGCCTTTGAGCTGCTCGCGGTTCCGGGCCTGGGAGTTGGTGGTGCGGTAGAGCGCGGCCTCCCAGTCGATCTCGATGTACCGGCCGTTTTGAGCGACCTGGACCCGCCGCACGAGCCCCTCGCCCAGGACGTTCTCGGCGAGATTCTTGGCGATGACCTCGACGGGCACCGGCGCGGTCTGCGCCGAGATCGGGGCGGCCGAAGCGAGCACGATACCGCACAGCGCGACTGCCAGCCACCGTCCCATCCGCCACCTCCTTGCCGTCCACCACGTCGCGGCGCTCCTCGTGGCAGGCTTGTGTCCCCCCCTTTCTCGCCCTCTCCGCACTCTCCTTCGATGGGGCGCCGAAGGCCGATATACTGGATAGCGTGCCGCTGGTCGAGATCGACGACTTGTGGAAGAGTTACCGCCTGGGCGACGTGCGCGTGCCGGTCCTCGGCGGCGTCTCGCTGCGCATCGAGCGCGGCGAGTTCGTCGCCATCAGCGGCCCTTCGGGCTCGGGGAAGTCCACGCTGCTGTACGTCATCGGCCTGCTCGACCGCCCGGACCGGGGCCGCTACGTCCTCGACGGCCGCGACGTCGGTGGGCTGAACGGACGCGATCGGGCGCAACGCCGCAACGAGACGTTCGGTTTTGTCTTCCAGACGTTCAACCTGCTCCCGCGCGCGACGGTGATGGCCAACGTGCTGCTGCCCACGCTCTACGCGCGCCACGCGGTCGACGGCCGGACGCGGGCCGCGGCGCTCATTGATCTGGTGGGCCTGCGCGAGCGCGTCGCGCACCGCTCCAACGAACTGTCCGGGGGGGAGCAGCAGCGCGTAGCGATCGCCCGCGCACTGGTCATGAACCCGCAGATCCTGCTCGCCGACGAACCCACCGGCAACCTCGACCAGAAGACCGGCCGTGAGATTCTGGGCATCTTTCAAGCCCTCCATGCCCAGGGCCTCACGGTCATCCTCGTCACCCACGACGCCGGGGTTGGCGCGATCGCCGGCCGCACGATCCATCTCGAGGACGGCCGGATCACGGCATGAAGCTGCTCGCCGACGCGCTGCGCACCGCGCTGGCGTCCATCGGCGCGGCGAAGGCCCGCTCCGCGCTGACGATGCTGGGCGTCGTCATCGGCGTCTTTGCGGTGACCGCGCTGATCGCCGTGGGCGAAGGCGTGCGGCAGCAGGCCGAGCAGCTCATCGTGGGTCTGGGGCCGGACCTGCTCGCGATCCTCCCCGGCGCCTCACCGCAAGGCGGCCTCCCCGCCCCGGCGCAGTTCGGGGCCACGTCGTCGCTGACGACGGGTGACGCCGCGGCGCTGCGAGGTCTGCCGGCCGTGCGGGAGGTCCAGGCCATGATGTTCCTCGGCCGGATCGTGTCGTACAAGGACGCACAGACGGTGCCGTTCCTGCTGGGGGGGACAGTGGGGATCGAACGGTTTTTCAAGCTCGAACCCGAACGCGGGCGGGCGCTGACCGCCGCGGATTCGGCGGCGGAGGCGCGGGTGGTCGTGTTCGGCAGCGCGGCCGCGGACCAGCTCGGCCTGATCGACCGGCCGCTGCCGGCCACGGTGCTCATCGGCAATACTCCGTTCACCGTCGTCGGCTACTTCGGCAAGTCGGACCTGCTGTCGCTGGGCTTCAATATCGACACCACGGTCGTCATCCCCCTGCCGACGGCCGAGGCGCTGACGAACTCCGACCGCGTGCACCGGATCTGGGCGTTCTCGCGCGATCCCCGCAACCTGGAACCGGCGAAACAGGAGATCAAAACGCTCTTGCTGGCCCGGCACCAGGAGGAGGACTTCAGCATCCTCGAACAGCGTGAGGTCCTGAGCCTCCTCGACCGCATTCTCACCATCATGACGGCCTTGGTCACCGGCCTCGGGGCGATCTCGCTGCTGGTGGGCGGGGTCGGCATCATGAACATCATGCTCGTCGCCGTCAGCGAGCGGACGCGGGAGATCGGGCTGCGCAAAGCGGTTGGGGCGACGACCGGGGCCATTCTCGCCCAGTTCCTCATCGAGGCGGCGGTGCTGTCCTTGCTGGGATCGGCCATCGGCGTCGCCCTGGCATCGGTCGCCGCCTGGGCCGCCGCGGCGTATACGCCGCTGGTGCCGATCATCACCCCGCAGGCACTCGCCCTGGCCGCCGGCGTCGGCGTCGGGATCGGTGTGCTGTTCGGTCTGGTGCCGGCGGTCCGTGCAGCGACGAAGAATCCTATCGAGGCGTTGCGGTATGAGTGACGTGCGGCCGCTGTCGGATGTCCTGGCGGACACGTTGCACGGCGACGAGGCCATCACCGTCGGGGAGCTGGCCGACCGCGTGCAGCGCCGCGGCTTCGGGCTGCTGATGATTATCCTGGCGCTGCCCACGCTGATTCCCATCCTGCCCCCGGGCGTCGCGGTTATCGTGGGCACCCTCTACATGCTGCTGGGGATCCAGATGCTGTGGGGTCTCTCCCATCCGTGGCTGCCGGCTCGCGTGCGCGGCTACCGGCTGACCGGGCGCCGGCTCCGCACGCTGCGGGTCCGCGGCGTCCCGCTGCTGCGCACGCTGGAACGCCTGTCCCGGCCCCGGCCGCTGCCCGTCGATGAGCGGATCCTCATCCGCGGGATCGCCGTCATCATGGTCGTGCTCGGACTCGTCCTGGTGCTGCCGATCCCGTTCCTGAACACGCTTCCGGCGATGAGTGTGCTGGTGCTGGGGATCGGCCTGCTGAACCGTGACGCCCTCTTCGTCGTTGCGGGGCTCGCTCTGGCCACCGGGGTCATCCTCATCATCGTCTTCGGAGCCGGGATCCTCTTCGCGCTGTATCAGTGGGCGCGGGCCTACCTGTCCCGATAGACCCTCGTCAGAGGAGCTGCCTCAAAATGAGGCTGGCGCCACTGACCAAGATCAGTCCAAGCACGAATCGCCGAAACGTCTCTGCATCGAGGCGATCCTGGAGCCAGAACCCGACCTTCGTCCCCACCAGCACGGGCAGGCAGGCCGCCAGCGAATAGAGCGCGATCGAGCCGGCGTACAGGCCCAGCCGGTAGTAACTGAGCGCCTGGGTGACGCCGCCGAGGAAGAACGACGCGGTCAGCCAGAATACGAACGCACGCTTGTCCACGCGCAGCGAGTGGACGTACGCGGCAATCAGCGGCGCGAAGATGCCCGTCGTGCCGCCCATCACCCCCGACGCCAATCCGACCAGCGGACCCGCGTACGCCCGCGCGCGGCGGGACACCGCCGGCAGACCTCCGGCAAGAGCGACGACGGCAAACGCCAGCGTGGTCACTCCGACGATCAGCGTCAGCAACCCTGGATCGAGTACGCCGAGGAACTGCGCGCCGATGACGGTGCCGATGATGACACCCGCCAGCATCGTCCAGAACTGGCGGAGTTCATCACGCGTCCCGCCTCCACGCAGGAGGATCAAGAGGTTCGAGAACAGCACCGGGATGGCAATCAGCACGACTGCCGTCCGGGCGCCGATCAGCAGCGCCGAGAGGGGCACGGCGATCAGTGGAAACCCGAAGCCGAGCGCCGTCTTCACCGCTGTGGCGAACGCCACGACCAGCAGCACTCCCACGAACGCGAGGCCGACGCTGAGGAGAGGTTCTTCAGTCAAGGAAGATTTCGACGAATGGCGTGACACACGGCGTGCCCGCGGCGACGTACATCCGGCGCGCCGTGAGATCCTGCAGCACCGAGACGACGGTCTCGACGCGCTCTTCCTCCGGAAGGTGCGGATTGGGATGGCGGCAGACCGAGTCGGGACGCCCGGTGTGGTCGGCCAGCATCGCCATCATCCCGTCGCGGTCCAGCGCGCGCGCCGCGCGCCCGCCGTCCAGCATCCGCACCATCTGCGCTTCCCGCTGATACGTCGAGGTCTTTTCCTCGGCCAGCGGCTGCGAGACACCGAGCACCGCCGGGTCGACGAAATGGTTGGCGTGGGCGAAGAGGCCGCGCCGGGGCAGCAGCCGGCAGGTCGCTTCCGGCGCCGCTTCGATGTTGACGACCTCGGCGTGCCCGTTGGCTTTCCCGATCAGGAAGTTCGCCGAGCACGACCG
Organism: bacterium; assembly: GCA_036004445.1. Lineage (GTDB taxonomy): Bacteria > Sysuimicrobiota > Sysuimicrobiia > Sysuimicrobiales > Kaftiobacteriaceae > DASXUC01. The sequence goes on along the minus strand of DASYRL010000036.1, from coordinate 2,598 downwards.
CGGTTCGTCGGTCACGACCGCCGCCGCGGCGGCCAGCGTCTCCTGCTGCAGGATCATCCAGGTGCGCACGTGAAACGGCGTCTGCAACCGGGCCCAGTCGTCGCGGGTGCTCAGCAGCCCGTTGATGACCAATCCCAGCCCGCGGGAATTCATCCCGATCTTGCCGCCGACGATTCCCGCTTCCGTGAACGCGGCCACCACGACCCCGTCGTCCCGGCGCATGCGCAGTACGGCGCCGCGGACCTGCGGGAACCAATCCCAGTTCTGGCCGAGCCACAGATGGCCGTCCGCCGACGCCTCCGGGAGGACTGCGAATGCCGTGCAGCCGTCGGGTTCGAGCACCGGAGCGGGCGCGGCCGCCTGCCGCGCGGCCGCCTGGTTGATCATCGAGTACTGACTGTAGAGGATCTCGTAGCGGGCATTCAGCGCCGCAATGTCGTCGAGCAGGATCCCCGCCCCATCGCTGACCCCGCGCACCGCATCGGCGTACGGGCGCGCGACGCGGTCGGTCACGGCCAAGTACTGCCGCCCGCGTGAGCGGACTTCATCGGTGGAGAGTTTCGCCTCGCGCTGGAACCGGTCGTAGTAGATGCGGAGGTTCTCGGCGATGTCGGCGCCCAGCCGCAGACCTTGCTCGAGTCCCATCTCGAATGGAGTACCGGTTAGTTCAATGATCGGCAGAGTCATGTGGCTCCTGTCTTCAGTTCCCTGTTCCCTGGTCCCTGTTCGCGTCACCACTCCAATTGGAACTCGACCCACGCAGGTTGCCGTTGGAATCCCAGCTTGCCGTTGATGGCGAGCATGGGCCCGTTCTTGCTGCTGTTCCACGTTTGAATGATCCGATGCCCGTGGGTCTGCGCGTACTCCACCGTTCGGAGTTTGAGCGCGGTGGCGATGCCGCGGCCGCGGCACTCTGGAATGACGCCCGTCAGCTCCTGATGCAGCCAGGTCGGGTCGGCATCGCTGCGCTTGAGTACGCTCTCCCCCACGTACACCTCACCGAACTTTGCCAGGAAATATCCGTCCAGCAACGTCATCGGGCTGTCGATGCTGCCGCGCCGGTAGTCGGCGTACGTCGGCGGGGTTGGGAGGCCGGGGTCATCGCGGGGCGCGCCCATGTCGAGGATGCAGTGCATCTCGTAGACGGCGGGCAGGCAGTCCGGATGCTGCCGCAACTCGTCGCTCAGCGTCGTGATCGTGATGCCCAGTTCCGAGGCGCTGCGCGCGTAGTCCGCAAATGCGGGCAGGTCCATCTGCGCCACGTCAAGGCGCGACTCGAAGCTGCGCGCATACTCTCGGAACCCGAAGCCGGCCACGAAGGCGATCGAGCGTGCATAATCCTCCCGCGCGTAGGCCTTGACCCACCGCGCGCCGCGCGCCCGCAGCTCTGAGAGCATCCGCTCCATCAGCGCCCGCCCGATACCGCGGCCCTGCCACGCGGGATGGACGTTGAGCCGGGTCCGGAAGCGGTCGGGGTGGAACGACCAGGGCAGCTGATGGTAGCTGGCGGCCGCCACGACCTCTCCCGACGCGCGGTCCTCGGCCACCAACCCGACGTGGACAAACCGCGCCGGATCGATCTCGGCCATGTGCTCGCGGACTTCCGCCGCGGTGACGGGCCAGTCGGGGTAGACGGCGCGGTGGATCCGCGCCATCGCCTCGTAGTCCTCATCGGCCTGAGGTCGTATCACAATATCGGCAACGGTCTGCATGACTTAGAACTCCTTCTCGAACGTGATCCAGGCGGGCTGCCGGACGAACCCGAGCTTGACGTTGATCGCCAGGATCGCCGCGTTGTTGATCTCATTCCACGTCCGGATCTCGCGAACCCCGCGGTCCCGGGCGTACTCCACCGTCTTCACTTTCAGCGCCGTGGCCACGTGCCGCCCGCGGAACTGCCGGCGCACGCCCGTGAGCCCCTGGTTCAGCCAGTCGCCGGTCTTGGGCTGAAAGAGCGCGCTGAGCCCGGCGTATTCGCCGTCGACGACGCCGATGTAATAAGCGTCGGAGAGCGCCCACGGCGCGTCAACCGCGTACTCCATGAACATCGAGAAGTCGATGGGCGTGTGCACGTCGCCCGGCGGCCGGGGGATGTCCTGGGCGATCTCGGCCTCCATCGCGTGCAGGCGCTTGAGATTCTCCGGATCCCTGGCTCGTTCGGCGGCCAGCGTCGTGATCGTGACGCCGTCCGCCGCGGCCGCCTTGACGTAGGGCGCGAAGCGCTCGAACTCGAATGCGGCCACGTCCAGCCGCGACTCCCAGGCCCGCATGACTTCGCGGAAACCGCGCGTGGTCGCGAACGCGACGGCGTCGGGCATCTTCTCCCAAATGTTCGACTTCACCGAAATGGCCTCGCGGGCGCGCAGCTCTCGCTCGAGCCGATCCCACAGGGCGGACCCCACCCCGCCGCCCGCACGCGCCGGGTGCACCCGGATCTCGGACCCGAACTTCTGCGGATGAAACGCCCAGGCCACCTGCCACATCCCGGCGTAGCCGATAATCGCCCCCGTCGCGGGGTCTTCGGCGACGAACCGCTGGTTAACATACTTCTTGTCGTAGTGCTCGTCGTCGTACCGCCACTCCTCGACCGTGCCGGGC
>DASYRL010000035.1:0-5159 GCA_036004445.1 bacterium | reverse complement strand
CGGGTAATGACGATGGCCGGCCTGGCCGCCGGCTTGGCGGGCTTGCTTGGGGTGCTCATGCCTTCACCTCTTCCTGCGGCCATGCCGCTTGCCTTTGGGGGGGACCGGCTTCTTCTCTTTTGCCTGAATTTCGCGTGCCTGAATTTCGCGCAGATACGCATCCAACCGGTCGAACTGCTGCTCCCAGAACCGGCGGTACTTGCCCGTCCAGTCCGCGACGTCTTTGAGTGGATCCGCCCGCAGCCGACAGGGCCGCCACTGCGCCCGGCGGCTGCGCTCGATGAGCCCAGCCCGCTGCAATACCCGGAGGTGCTTGGAGATGGCGGGAAGAGTCATGTCGAATGGCTTGGCGAGCTCCGTAACCGATGCCTCACCCCCCGCGAGGCGAGCCAGAATCGCGCGCCGGGTCGGATCGGCAAGGGCGGCAAAAGTTTGCGTTAGGCGGTCTGTGGGCATCCGAAGTCGTTATTTGACTGACAGGTTAATTAACTAAGTGGTATATTAGGGCGGACAGTAGGAACTGTCAAGGGGTACAAAGCGGAAACTTCGGAGACTAACGAGTGGCTGCGGGGACAGGACTCGAACCTGTACTAGCACATTCAAAGTGTGCTGGCCTGCCACTTAGCCGACCCCGCAACGCGAGCGAGTGATTCAATCCACTGTTCGACTCGCCACAGGAACGCAGTGCTGCGGGCGATCCTGATCCTCATAGTACCATGGTAGTGCCTGCCTGTATTCTTCCTCCTTGGCGAATGGTTAGGCCTCTTGAAGTATGTTCGGAGCGTTGATGACTTGATGGCAAGTTCCTCCATCCAGAATGTCCTCGCTCCTTCAATATCTGCGCTCGGATGAATGTACAGAGCATACTGGAGATCGCTCGGTCCCACGCCACCGTATCGGAAGATCCACTGACGGAATAGTCGGAGCATGTTGGGATCCATGTTGGTAAGGCAGACCTGACGGCTCGCATCCCACGGCTTTCCCTTAGACCCTTCTGCCCAGTAGAGCGTGGTGCCAATGATCCAGAACATGTCCCGGTTCTTCAGGAACCGGTTTGCTTCTCTGCTCGCCTTTCGGCGAACGGTCCCCATCCTTGCAACCTTCTCCTCATGCAGTTTGAAAGGACCGGAGCTTGTACCGACTGATCTCAAGTCCGCGAGACGCTGCTGCTGATCAGCAGTCAGAGGAACGTGCCTGAGCCAAAGCGAGAGTGACGATTGCGACACGGGCACCCGCGCCTGGATTTCCGCGTAGGACAAACCCTGGCGTCTCAGGGCGACCGCCTGCTCGCGTTCGGCCAGCTTCGCCCGCATCTAGTTAACAACAGGGTTGGTCCGTCTGCGCCGCGGGTTACTCCCTCGAGGGTGCCGCCGGTGATTCACCGACGCAGGGACGAAGTCGATCAGGGTCCCGCTGCAGCCGGGAAACGCGCAGCACCAGAAATTCCGCTTCGGATCCCAGATCGCATCGCCCAACTTGAACGTCCGCTCGCAGTGAATACACTCCACGAGCGAGGCGAGGTTCTCGAAGAACCGACCCCCAAAGATTTCGTGCGGCATGTGGTTGCAGGCCGGCGGCCTGCCGTCTCTGAGCCGGTGCACAGCGACACTCCTCTCCACCGTGCGGTTAAGTTGATTGGAGTGTGCCCTACGCGGAGGCGAACGTCAGCAAATCCGGCACACCTGGCGCCCAGCTGACGTGAGTGGAGCGAGTCGCAGCTCGAGTGGAGCTATCCCCCTAGCGCAATCACGTCGATCTCGATCAATGCGTCACGCGGCAGCTTCGCCACCTGCACGGTCGTCCGCGCGGGAGGCGAATCCTTGAAGAAACTGGTGTACTCCTCGTTCATGGGCCCGAAGTCGTTCATCTCCTTGAGGAACACGCCGCAGCGCACGACCTTCTGCAGTGACGATCCCGACGCGGCCAGGATCGCCTTGATGTTTTCCAGCGCGCGGCGCGTCTGCTGCTTGATGTCGTGCCCGACCAGCTGGCCGGTCCCCGGGTCCAGGGCGAGCTGCCCGGATACGAACACGAACCCGTTGGCTTTCACCGCCTGTGAGTAGGGTCCGATGGCGGCCGGTGCCGCTTCCGTCCGTACGGTCTCGCGAGCCACAGTAGTCTCCTCCTGACGGCACTCAAATGGAGCGTTCGGCCAGACGACAGGTACTTATGGAAGTTCGGCGCGATTGCAACTGCAGTCCTGCGGGGTGTCAGCCCCATACGAACCTGACTGTTCAGCGGTGCGATCCGCAGGATGTAACCGTCAGGTTCGTACGGGGTCAGGATGCGGGACGCGGCGATCTGGACCGTCGCCGTTCAGCAGCGGACCGGGACGCGGGTGCGTTGGGCTATCCCCGTTGAGCAAGGGATCGAGATACCGGCTGACTTCTTCTTCGAGGATCCCAGCCCGTCGCAAGTCATGTTCGGGGATCAGGCCGATGCGGCGGGCGAAATACAGGTAGTAGCCGAGCTCGCTGAGGGCGGTGTCCGCCGTGCGGAGCGGCCGCCGGGCCCGAAGCGAGCCGGACAGCCGGCAGGCTTCGACCACGCTCGTCGCGGCGGACAGCGCCGCCGAGCGCATTCGCTGGGCGAGCGCCGGATCGGACTCCGTAAACTTCCAGGTCAGCCGGTAGACAAACTGAGCCAATTCGTCCGCGTGATGCCAGAGAGGGCCATAGATCCCATCCGAACCTCGCACAGCGACACTCATCGTGCGTCCCCCGACTCGAAAACGTCACGGACCCACTGTCAATGTGACAGATGATGTTGATGAAGTCACCGACTACTCGATAGATGGAGCAACGCCCGTGCCGAGTGGAGAATTCGAGGGCTCCAGCGGCGCCAAATCAGGTGAGGACCCGATAGGAGTTCGGGTCAGGACCCCTTACGGGCGCGGAGGGCGCGGACGGCCCTGGCCTGTTCGTCCGCGTGGTAGGACGACCGGACGAGGGGTCCCGACTCGACGTACTTGAAACCCATGGCCAGGCCGTCTTCCTTCAGCCGGGCAAACTCGTCGGGGGAGTAGTACCGATCGATGGGGTGATAGTCAGGACCCGGCCGGAGGTACTGGCCCAGGGTGAGGACATCGCAGTCCTGGGCGCGGAGATCCCCCATCGTTCCCAGCAGCTCGTCCCAGGTCTCTCCCATGCCGAGGATGATGCCGCTCTTGGTGAACGCGGTGTAGCCCCACTCCTTGACGCGGGACAGCAACTCCAGGGATCGCTGGTAGTCCCCGCCGTGCCGCACGACTCGAAATACCCGCGGCACGCTTTCGATGTTGTGGCCGAGGATCTCCGGCGCCGCCTCGAGGACTGTCTGCAGCGCCGCCGCGTCTCCCTTGAAGTCGGGGATGAGCACCTCCACGGTGCACTCGGGGACGCACGCGTGCATCCGGCGGATGGTCTCGGCAAACACACCCGCCCCGCCGTCGGCCAGGTCGTCGCGGTTGACCGACGTGATCACCGCGTGCGCCAGCCCCATCGCCTGTGCGGCGCGGGCGACGCGTTCCGGCTCGGCGAGATCGAGCTCGGTCGGCAGTCCGTGCATGATGGCGCAGTAGCCGCAATTCCGCGTGCAGACATTCCCGAGCACGAGAAACGTCGCGGTCCGCCGCTCCCAGCACTCCCCGATATTCGGGCAGCGCGCCTCCTCGCAGACCGTGTGCAGGGTCTGGGTGCGCATGATGCCCGTGAGATCGTGGAAGTTGGGACCGCCGGGAAGCCGGACCTTCAACCACTCGGGACGACGGGTGAGGGTCTCGGCCATCAGAAGTCGGTCAGCGCGGCGTCGCCGCCAGCAAAACCTTCCAGTCTGGCCTTGATCCGGTTCAGGAACTGGTCCGCGACGGCGCCGTCGAAGATGCGGTGGTCGAACGACAGCCCGAGGTGCATGACGTCGCGGATCGCAATGGCGTCGTCCCGCACGACCGGCCGCTTGACGATCGCGTCGGTGGCGAGGATCGCCGCCTGGCCCGGCACGATGATCGGCATCGACCAGATGGAGCCGAAGACTCCCGGATTGGTGATCGTGAACGTGCCGCCCTGCACCTCGTCGAGCGTCAGCTTGCCATCCCGCGCCATCCGCCCCAGGCGGTCCAGGTCTGTCGCGATACCGACGAGACTCTTCTGATCCGCGTCGTGGATCACGGCGACGATCAGCCCGTCGTCCAACGCGATGCCGATCCCCACGCTGACGGCCTTGCGCAGGATGATGCCGTCGTCGGCCCAGGTGGAGTTGACGATCGGGTACGCCTTGAGCGCTTCGACCACGGCCCGCACGAAAAACGCCGTATAGGTGACATTGACCCCCTCACGCGCCCGCCACGCGTCTTTGTGTGCGTCGCGCCAGCGCACGAGCGCGGTCATGTCTACTTCTACCACGCCGTACGCGTGCGGGATGTCACGCTTCGACTGGGCCATGCGCTGGGCCACCGACCGCCGCAGCGGGGTCAGCTTCACCACCTCGTCGCCGGGGCGGACGCCCGCGGCGGGTGCGGCCGGCACCGCGGGACCAGGCGCCGGTGCCGGGCGGACGGCCGCCGGGGCTTCCTTGCGGCCCTCGAGATACTTGAGGACGTCCTCCTTGGTGACACGGCCGCCGGCGCCGGTGCCGTGCAGGGTCGCCACCTCGTCGAGCGGCAGCCCGTGCTCTTCGGCGAGTTTGCGCACGACCGGCGACAGGCGGGGGCCATCGCCTTTGGCCGGCTGGGCCGGCGCCGCGGCCGGGGCGGTGCGCTCCTTCTCGACGGCGGCTACCGTCTTGGACGCCGGAACGTCCTGCGTCCCCGGCTCCGTCTCCCGGCGCTGCGCGGGGGCTTCGGTCCTTCGACCCTGCTCAGGACCCTCGGCCGGCTGCGCCCCGTCGGCGGTCTCCATCCGGGCGATGGGCGTGCCCACCGAGATCGTCGCGCCCTCGTCGACGAGGATCTCGGTCAGCGTCCCGCCGTAGGGCGCGGGCATCTCGACGTTGACCTTGTCGGTGATAATCTCGACCAGCGGCTCAAACCGCTCGACCTTCTCGCCGGGTTTCTTCAGCCATTTGCCGATCGTCCCCTCGTAGGTGCTTTCACCCAGTTGTGGCAACTTCACGTCTACTGGCATGGCGAACCTCGTCTCCCCAGTCTACCCCGTCTGCCCAGTCTACCCAGTCGCACGCAGACC
>DASYRL010000034.1:0-37274 GCA_036004445.1 bacterium | reverse complement strand
CGCCGCGCCGCGGCCGAGACTGCCGTACTCCACGTAGGACAGGATCTGCGTGGTCGCCAGGTTGTGCGCGGGCGTGATCAGGAAGATGACCTGGCTGATGGCGGTCATGGCCCGCACGAACGCGAACACCAGCCCCGACAGCAGCGCGGGGCGCACCAGCGGCATCACGATTCGGCGCAGCGTCGTCGGCGAGTTCGCCCGCAGCATCGTGCTCGCCTCCTCCAGCGAGCGGTCGATCTGGTGAATGGCGGCGATCCCCGAGCGGATCCCCACGGGCATGTTGCGGAACACGAACGCCAGGATGAGGATCAACGACGTACCCGTGAGCAGCAGCGGGCCCTGATTGAAGGCGAGGATGTAACCGATGCCCATCACGGTCCCCGGCACCGCGAAGGACAGCATCGAGCCGAACTCCAGGGCGCCGCGGCCGGGGAAGTCCAGCCGCGTGACCAGGTAGGCAATCAGGAATCCGAGCAGCGCCGACGGGATCGCCGCGTACGCCGACAGCTTCGTGCTCGTCCAGAAGACCGTCCAGCCCGTCGGCGACAGCGCCCGGAGGTGCTGCAGGGTGAACGTGTAGTCGATTCCCCACAACTGCGTCACGCTGCCGATGAACACCGACCCGTACAAGGATGCGATCAGCGCCACCCACGCCAGGAAGATGCCCGAGGCGGCATAGTCCAGCGCGGGTGGCAGCGGCCGGGGCTGCGCGCTCGACGGCTTCCCGGTGACGGTCACGTAGAACCGGCGCCCGATCCAGAACCGCTGCACGAGGAAGATCGACAGCGTCATCATGAGCAGGATGACGCCGTATACGGCTGCTTCGCTGGGATTGAACCGCCCGATGATCGCAAAGAACACTTCGGTCGCGAGAAACGGGACCCCGCCGCCGACGATGATCGGGTTGCCGAAATCCGCCAGGCTCTCGATGGCCACCAGCAGGAACGCATTCGCGATCCCCGGCCTGGCCAGCGGCCAGATCACCGTGCGCAGCACGTGCCAGCGGGATGCGCCCAGCGTTTCGGCGGCTTCCTCCATCGCCGCGTCCATGGCCTGCACCACACCCTGGAGGACCAGATAGGCAATCGGCGCATAGGCCAGGATCTGGGCCACTGCGACGCCGAGGGGGCCGAAGAACACCCCGGTGGAGAGGACCCGGCTGAGAGCCTCACCCGGCGGACCGAAGACCACAACTTCCTTCGTGACAAAGCCGCTCCGGCCGAACATGTAGATGAGCGCCAGCCCGAGGACAAACGGCGGCGTGATGATCGGGAGGATGGAGAACGGCCCCAGCAGCCGCTTCGTCCGCAGTCGCGAGCGCTCAGCGAGCAGCGCAAACACGAACCCCAGCGCGGTCGACACCAACCCGACGACGATCGCCAGCAGTACGCTGTTGCGCAGCGCGCCGAACGCCAGGTACAGCACCGCCAGCACCCACGCGACCACGGCGACGGCGAGGGCGCCTCGGAGCGCGACCCAGCCCCGGCGCGAGGCGGCGAGAACTCCCCCGGCGGCGACGGCGGCGATGAGACCGGTCCACGCGGCGATCGCGGTCTCATTCCGCGGCGTCCCAGGGTTGTTCAGGAGCAAGAACGCGGGCGACCGCAGAACCGACCGCACCGCGTCGAACGTGAGCGTGCCCTTCACCAGCACGCTGGCTTCCAGCACCGTCCACAAGGGGTACAGGATGAACATGACCACAAACGCCGCCACCCACAGGATGCTGGTGGCCAGGAACGCGTCGGCGCGGAGCAGCCCGGAGACGGCGAGACCGGTACCGAGCACCGCAAGAAACCCGAGGATCGCAGCCGGGACGGCGGGGCCGGCCGGCTGACCGGCGCTGTACAGGTAGACGAGGACCAGCACAGCGCCCGAGGCGCCGAGGCCCACGGCAATACGGCCCTGCTCGGCGTGCGGGCGCGGCATCATCCCCAGCAGCACGACCAGCGCCGCGGCGACAGCGACCGCTGCTATCAGCGGGGACTCGCGCAGGAGCTGCGCGCCCGCGGTCCCGGGCACGAACTCGAACAGATCGCGCCCGGTCCGGGCCCAGGGCAAGAGCAGCGATCCGAGCAACGTGATGCCGCCCCAGGCAATCAGGGTGACGTTGGGCGCGGACCGCGCAGCCGGCAGACTCAATGTGCGTGCCATGAACCCCTGACTACCGGTGTTCGGTGTTCGAGGTTCGGGGTTCGTGAGATCGGGACGGCATGTGCCGAACCCCGAACACCGAACCCCGAACCCCGGCTCTGCTCATTTCGGCAGTGGGAACACCTCGTCCGTCCACTTCTTGACGAGCGCGTCGCGCACGGCCTGCGACCCGAATCTCAGGAAGTCGTACCGGATCACGTTGAAGTCCTGGAACCGCGGGGCCACGTTCGGCACGGGCGTCTTGCTGTTGGACGGAATCTGGTATGACTGCCCTCGTGACGCCGCCAGCGACTGCGCGGCTGGGGTCAACGCCCAGTTGATGAACGCCATCGCGTTGGCGCGGTTGGGCGTCGCCTTCACCAGGCTCAGGCCGCCGATCTCGTACCCTGTTCCGTTCGACGCGGCGTTGTACTGGATGGGGAATCCTTGGAGGACCTGGTCGATCGCGTCGTGGATGAACGTGATGCCGATCGCGATCTCTCCGCGTCCGGTGAGCTGGCCCGGGGCGGCCCCGCTGCGCGTGTATTCGGTAATGTTGCGGTGGATACGCTTCAGCAGGTCGAACGCCCTCGCCTCCCCGTAGATCTGGACCAGCGAGGCGATCATGGTGTAGCCGGTACCTGAGGTGTTCGGGTTCGGATACGCCACCAATCCCTTATAACGCGTGTCGGCCAGATCGTCCCACGTCCGTGGCGTCGGTAAGTTGCGCTGCCGCAGCAGGTTGCCGTTGAGCGCCCATCCCAGGATGCCGGCGTACAACGGGATGTACATCGGGCCGCGGGGCCCCGTCACCGCGTCCCGGAATTGCGCGCGCAGATCGTTCCAGGCGTCGGGCCGGACGAACTCGGTCAGCCCCTCCTCGTTCGCGACGATGTGCGGGTCGCCGGTGCCGCCGAACCAGACGTCGAACGACGGGTTCTGTCGCTCCGCCCGCAGCCGGGCGAGCGCCTCGCCGGAGCTCAGCCGGACGAAATCCACCTGGAGTCCGGTGGCCCTCGGAAACTCCGCCCTCACCGCGTCGCACCACGCGGGGTTGGGGCTGCACAGCACCGTCACGCGCCCCGCCGGTGCGGCGGACGCGCCGCCCAGGGTCGCCAGCATGAGCGCCAGAACCAGCAGTGCCATCCTCTTCATGCCATCGCCTCCTTGACTATCGTGACTCGTGACTCGTAACTCGTGACTCGAAACTACCATCGACTATCGCCCTCAGGTGGGAGATCGCCTGCCGGGCGGCCGATTCTGGATCTGGGATGGGCAGGATCTCCGCCGACAGGTAGCCGTCGTAACCGATCTCCTTCAACACGCCTACAATCTCGCGAAAGTTCAGATGCCCCCAGCCCGGTGCGCGGCGGTTGCTGTCCGCCGCGTGCACGTGAGCGAGCCGGGTGCCGCTGCCCCTCAACGCGTCAACCAGTGACACTTCCTCGATGTTCATGTGGAACGTGTCCGCCAGTACGCCCAGGCCCGGCGATCCCACCCGGCCGATCACATCGAGCGCCTCTCCCAGCGTGATCAGGTAGTCCGTCTCGTAGCGGTTGATCGGTTCGATCAGGAGACGCGTGCCGGTCCGATCCGCTGCCGGCAGGATCTGCCGAAGGCTATCGATGAACCGTCTGTCGGTTTCGCCCTTCCCCCGTTCGATCCGTCCCCTGAGCAGCCCGATGATGACGGGCGCGCGAAGGCGGGCTGCAAACTGCAGGTGATTGCCAACTCGTTCGATGGCCCGCGCCCTGATGCCTTCGTCGGAACTACTCAGACTCAAGCCGTCGGCCAGGTAGGCCTGGCCGGTGCCTACGGCGGCGGTCTCCAGTCCTGCCGCCGCCAGCGTGTCGGCGACGCGCGCGGCGTCGACGGCAGCGGGGTCCCGCACGGCGAGTTCGACCCCGTCATACCCAAGGTCGCGGGCCAGGCGGACGCCCTGTTCCCACGAGCCCTGCTGCGCGACCGCGCCGAATTCGGTGTCCTCGACGGAGATGACCAGACCTAACTTCACGGAGGTTCTTCGTTCCTCGTTCCTCGTTCCTCGATGAACCAAGAACCAAGAACCATGAACGTGAACTCGCCTGTCAAGGAGGCCATCCCAGACTGTAGATGGACTTCCCCCCGTTTGCCGGACCCTTGAGAATCACCTCCAGTTCTTCCTTGTCGCGCTCGGTCACCAGGTCGATCGGGGGCAGCTGTCCGGGCGGGAACGTCTTGAGGATGTCGGTGACGAGTTTCTCGACGTAGTCGAGCAGGGCCTCCACGCCGGGCAGGGCTTTCTCCGCCGACGCGAGCGAGGGTTTGCCGACGACACCTTCGATGTAAGCTTTTACCTCGATCGGGCCCGCGCCGATGTGACCGTACCAGTTGATCGGCCGGCGCAGGAGGTTCCCGGCCTTGTCCACATGGCCGTCAGGCAGGAATCCGAACGGGGTGTTGTCCACCGCCCATTCCTGCTTCATGAGCTCCGGAAACAACGCCAGGCACCAGCTGGATTCTACCTCGTCGGCGTGAATGAACGGCGTCTCGTACGGGCCCCCTTCGGCTTTCAATTTGAAGAAGTCGGGCACGGCGTGGTACCAGTTCAGGTTGATGATCAGCGCGGGCACGCGGTAGCGCTTGCCAAACTGGTGGATCGCGGTCGGGATGACGTACTCCTGCCCGTGGCCGTTCAGCAGGATCTGCTTGCGGAACCCCATGTTCCAGAACCCGGCGATCATCGATCGCAGGAAGGCGGTGAAGACGTCCTCGGGGATGGGCACCGTCCCCGGCATCCCGAGGTGATGGTATGGATGCGATCCCCACCACAGCGGAGCCGAGACCGTGCAGCCCGTGCGCTCGGCAACCGCTTCGGCCATGCGGGACACCAGAAAGATGTCCTCCCCGATCGGAGCATTGGGCCCATGCGCCTCGGTCGCGCCCAGTGGAACGATCAGCACGTCATTGGTCTTGAGGCGCTCGTCGATGTCGCGCTGCGTCATCGTCTGCAGATAGATTCCCGTTCGTTTGTCCATGTGGCCGCCTTGCGGCGGCAAATCCCACTTTGGCATTTCGTTTTCTCCTCCGGGATGCGTTGCGAAGTCTGAACTACGTCTTCCCAGTCCACCCAGTCTTCCCTGTCTTCCCAGTCTCAACCGAGTTTCGGGAAACCTCGCTAGGACTGAGGAGACTGAGGAGACTGGGGAGACTGGGAAGACGCCCTTTCGGTTAGGATATGGATCCGTTCCGGCAGAATCTCCAGATAGACTTCACCGCTGAGCATCGCATCCCCCGGCGAGGGGACGTCGACGATCCACCGGGTGCCGTCGACGTCCACCCAGTACCGCGCCAGCGTACCCAGGAAGCTCATCGCCTCGATCCGGCCGGGCAGCACGTTTACGGCGTCGGGGGACTTCTGCGGCAGCAGCTGCACCGCTTCCGGACGCAGCACGAGCGTCACCGGACCGGTAACCTCCCTGCCCACGGTCAGCTCATGCCGGCCGGCCCGCACCCGCCGGGCGCCGGTCCCCTCGGCGTCGATGAAGTTGGCCAGCCCGACGAAGTCGGCGACGAAGCGGTTCTGGGGCCGGTGATAGATCTCCAGCGGAGACGCCACCTGCTGCAGGCGTCCGCGGTTCATGACCGCGACGCGGTCGGACACGGCGAGTGCCTCTTCCTGATCATGGGTCACGTACACGGCCGTGATCCCCAATCGCTGCTGCAGCAGCCGGATTTCCGTCCGGACTCGGACCCGCAGCTTGGCGTCGAGGTTGGACAGCGGTTCATCCAGCAGCAGGACCTGCGGGCGCACCACCAGCGCCCTGGCCAGCGCCACACGCTGCTGCTGGCCGCCGGAGAGTCGGGACGGGAACTTGTCGTCCACCGCCGTGAGTCCGACCAGCTCGAGCGCGTCGTGGACCCGCCGCCGCATCTCGGTCGCGGCAACGCCGCGCATGCGGAGGCCGTAGGACACGTTCTCGAAGACGGTCATGTGGGGGAAGAGCGCGTACTCCTGAAACACCATCGCGGTCTCCCGCCGGTGCGGTGGCAGGTCGTTGACGCGGGTTCCGCCGATGACAATGTCGCCGGCGTCCGGCGCGAAGAACCCTGCGATCATGCGCAGGGTCGTCGTCTTGCCGCATCCGCTCGGCCCCAGCAGGGTCGTGAAGCTGCCATCGGCCACGTCGAGCGAGACGTCGTCGACCGCCAGCGTCGCCCCGAACCGTTTGGTGATGTGCAGTAACCGGACGTCGGCCATCGGTTGGTCAGCTCGTCGGCAGCCCGCGCAGGCCGCGGCCGATCGCCACGCGCGCAAGGGTCACGGTGATCAGCGTAATCGCCAGCAGCGCCGTGGTCAGCGCGGCGGCCGCCCCCCAGAACCCGCCGCCGATCATCGATAGGATGGAGTAGGTGGCCACGAGGTTCCGGGGAGTGACCAGGAAGACCACGATGCTGAGGTTGGTGACGGCGCGGATGAACGACGTCACAAATGACGCCAGGAATGGGCCCCGCAGCAGCGGCAGGTAAACGTCGCGCAGGACGCGCAGCCCGCTCGCTCCCAGGTCGGCGGCCGCCTCTTCGATGGAGCGGTCGATCTGCTTCAAGCCGGCAACGGCCGCCTGGTAGCCGAACGGCACGTGCCAGAACGTCAGCGCGAGGATGAGAATCCAGGCGGTGCCGCCCAGGGCGAACGGCGGCGCATTGAACGCGAGGAGGTAGCCGACCCCGATGAAGACGCCCGGCAGCGCGGCGGGCAGCACGGCGAGGAAATCGAGCACCCGCTCGAACCCGTACTGCCTCCGCGAGGTCACAAACGCCGCCAGCAGCGCGATGACGCTGGTCAGCAGCGCGCTCCCCGCGCCGACCTTGAGGCTGTTCACCAGGTGATCCCCGCCCTGCGCGAGGGCCAGCGCCCAGTGATCGAGCGTCAGCGTCCAATCGTATCCCCATGTCTTCGCGAACGCCCCGGCCAGGACGCCGACGTAGACGACGAGGATGAAGAACGCGACGACCAGGCAGGCCGCCAGCAGCGGCCATTTGAAGACCCCCGGGGTGGGGGGCCGCGGCACCCGGGACCCGCGGCCCGTAATCGCGGTGTACAGGCGCCGGCTCACCCACACGCGCTCGAGCACGAACAGCGCGATGGTCGGCACGATCAGCATGCTGACCACCACCGCCGCCCCGCTGAGATCGGCCAGGCCCTCGATGCGGAACCACGCCTCCGTGGCCAGCAGCGGGAAGTTGCCGGCGATCAGGACGGCGTTGCCGAAGTCCGCCAGCACGGTGATCGCGACCAGCAGCATCGCGGCGGCGACGCCGGGCCGCGCCAGCGGCAGGGTAATCGTGCGGAAGACCGTCCCGTCACCCGCGCCGAGATCGCGCGCGGCGTGCTCCAGCGTCGGGTTGATCGCGTCGAGCACCTGGCCGATGATCAGCACGGCGTACGGGAAGAACGCCACCGTCTGCACGAGCCACAGGCCCTGCCAGCCGAAGATGTTCACGTCCAGACCCAGCAGGGACTTCGTGATCAACCCCTGGCGCCCGAACATCAGGATGTACGCGAAGGCCACCATGAACGGCGGCGCGAACAGCGGGAGCAGCGAGAGCAGCTGGAACAGCCGGCGTCCCGGGAGGTCCTCGCGGCTCGTCGCGTAGGCATACACGAACCCGACGAAGGTCGCCGTCGCCGTCGACAGCAGCATCATGAACAGACTGTTGCGCAGCGCCGCGATCCACCGGGCGTTCTGAGGAATCGCCAGGTATTCCGACAGCGCCGGGTAGCTGATGACGCGGAGCGCGGGATAGAACACGAAAACGAGCAGGACCCCGGAGACTACCAGGAAGGCGCCCAGCAGCCCGGGGTCCCCTATTCGGAGCGCTAAGCGAGGCCGCTGCGCGGTGCCAGCCATGCGAGACGAGGGGACCCGGGACTAGGGGACTAGGGGCTGACGAATGCGAGCCTGTATTCGCCTAGTCCCTTAGTCCCCCAGTCCCTTAGTCCCGGTTTATTTGCCGATTTCCCTCTGCCACTTCTCGCGCAGGCGGGCCTGGTTATCGATCGCCCACTGCCGGTCGTAGCGCACGAACCTCAGCGATGACAGCGGCGGCATGCCCAGTGGTGACGGCACGTCGGGGCGCGTCGGATAGCGCAGGCCGAACTTGCCGTTGATATCCTGCGGGGTCCGCGACAGCATGAAGTCGACGAAGCGCCGCGCCCCGTCAGGGTTCGGGCCGCCCTTGATGATCGAGACCGCGCCGATTTCGGTGGCCGTGTCGGCGGGGAATACGATGTCAACCGGGAACCCCTGGTTGACGGCCTGCGACCGGATGTCGTGGCCCCAGTTCATCCCCACCGTCGCTTCCCCGCGCGAGACCAGCGTGATGCCCGCCGGCGCCGTCGGGGTAAACGTGGCGTTGTCGGCCAGCTGCTTGAGATAGGCGAACGCCCGGTCCTCATTGCCGAAGCGGAAGATCTGGGTGGCCACGAAGATGAACCCGCCGCCGGTCGTCACGGGGCTCGGCAGCACGACCGACCCTCGGAACGCGGGGTTGATGAGATCATCCCACGAGGCCGGCGCGCGGCCGCCGCGGCCGGCGAGCTGATTACGGTTGTACATGATGGCCAGCGCGCCAATGTACCAGCCGTACCAGAAGCCGTCCGGATCGTAGAACTCCCGGGCGATCCCGGAGCCGGACAGCGCCGGCGACCGATAGGCCTGCAGGAGTCCCTGCTTGGCCAGCGGCGCGTGAAAGTCCGCGGATCCGCCGAGGAAGATGTCGGCCTGAGGCCGCGCCCGCTCGGCCTGGATCCTGGTGGAGAGTGTTCCGGCCGCGGCCAGCGTCAGTGCTTCCGTGCGCAGCCCGCTGGCACGCTCGAACGCCTTCAGGACTTCGCTGGTCACCGTGGAGTCCAGCGCCGAGTAGATCACCACCCTGTTGGCCTGTGCCCCGACGACACCGCTTAACGCGGTGATGGCAAGGATGACACAACAGGCAATTGCGACACTCCTACGCATGGGGTTACCCTCCCCGTCCGTTTAGGATGAACCGTTCAATGACCTCTGCCAGCCCCTCCTCGTCATTGGTCTTGGTGACATAATCGGCCTGCGCCCGCAGCTCGGGTGGCGCGTTGCCCATGGCCACCCCCAGTCCGGCAAACCGCAGCATCTCCTGATCGTTGAGATTGTCGCCGACAGCCACGATCGCGTCCGTGGGGATCCCGAGCAAACGAGCGACGAACTCCAGCGCCGCGCCTTTCGAGCTTCCCGTGGGCAATACCTCCAGGTACGTATGCTCCGAGAACACCATGTTGATCGGAAACGGCAGGTGCCCGATGGCCGCGGCCGCCTCCACCAGGTCGTGGCGTTCCCCGATGATCAGGATCTTTGTCGGATCGGGCGGCAAGAAGGCGAGCAGATCACCGACCTCTTCGATCACGAGCTTGTCCTTACGACGGTACAGCTCACTGTGGACGTTCACGCGCCCGACGTAGACGCGGTTGTGAGCGTACAGGTGTGGCTGGACCCGTGGGAATGAGCCCATCAACTCCAGGACGCCGCGCGCGTGTTCATAGGCCAAGGGAACCTGCCGCAGCACCTTGTCGGCGCGGAAATCATAGACGATCCCGCCATTGGCCAGGATCGCCGGCGGGTCAGAGCCCAGGCCCAGCACGAACGGCTCGGCCGACGGCCAGATGCGCCCCGTGGCAAGACAGACCAGCACGCCCCGCGCCTGTGCGGCGGCGACGGCCGCCCGCACCGCATCAGGGATCCGGCGTTCGGACGTGATCAGTGTGCCGTCGATGTCGGCCACTAGTAACCGGTACATTGGCTATTCCATGTTTCGGTGGTGGTCAGGTGAATCGTGAATCGTGAATGGTGAATCGAGGAATCAAGGTCTGGCGATTCACGATTCACTATTCACGAAGTTAGCCCGCCAGCGGCAGCGTCACGGTGCGATTCTCCCGCACCGCCAGATAGCACGCCTCCACCAATTCCGTCGCTTTGTAGCCGTCGTCGGCCGTGACGGCGGGCGCGCGCTCCCCCAGGACGGCATCGATGAACAGGCGGTCTTCGACGACATAGCCCCACTTCCGCTCGAACGGCATCTGGAAGCAGTCCACGCCCTCCACCTGCGCCCGCGCGCCGGAACTGAACCAGGCCCGCTCGAGCTCCTCGGTAACCACCGAGGCGTGCGCGCCGTAGACCTCGACCCGTTCGTACGGGTACAGCCAGCTGGCGTGGGCGACACTCGTGAACGAGGTGATCAGGTCCGACGCCGTCCGCAGCAGCATGGTGAACCCGTCCGGCTCCCGGTAGACGCTCTGCCGGGCCCAGCCCTGGATCTCCACCACGTCGCCGAAGAGGAAGCGCGCCATGTCGAACAGGTGGACCGGCGTTTCATAGAGGTAGCCGCCGGTGACGTCCGGGTTCGACGTCCACGGAGGCTGCTGGAGTTCGCCGCGATTGTGCTTCATTTGCGCCACCAGCGGCGCAATCCGGCCCTCGTCGATCAGGCGTCGGGCGTACGCATAGACGTTGGCGAATCGCCGGTTGAATCCGAGCTGGTACACGCGGCGGCTCAAGCCCACCGCGGCGCGTATCCGCCGCGCGCCGTCGAGCGATGTGGCCATGGGCTTCTCTGAAAAGACGTGGACGCCTGCGTTCAGCGCGGTCAGGACCGGTTCGACGTGGGTCGTGTTCGGCGTAGTGACGTACACGGCATCGACCCCCGCGCCGAGCAGGCCGGCGAGGTCAGTGAATGCCGGAGCCGCCACCTCGGCCGATAATTTCTGAGCCGCCGCCGGTATGGCATCGGCGATGCCCGCGATCTGCACGCGGTCATCGGCGCGCAGATTCAGCGCGTGAACCCGGCCGATGAACCCCGCCCCCAGGATACCCACTCTTATCGGCATACTGCGCCCCTCATAGTGACTGGTGACTGGTGACTCGTGACTCGGAACTCGAGCAGTTTGGTCTCCGAGTCACGAGTCACAAGTCACCAAAGAGCAGTTGCATCTTCTCCAGACCAACTCGCGCCAGGTGGAAGGCATCCCACTGCCAGTATTCGGGCCGGAACAGCTCGAGGGAGTATACGCCGGAGTAGCCGGATGCCTGCAGGCGCCGGACGAACTCCTTCAGCGGAAACACGCCGTCGCCCGGCAGCAGGCGGTGCCGGTCCGTCAGGTCGCTCAGCGCGCGGTCTTCCGCGTCGTCGAGATGCACCACGAACAGATGGTGGGGATCGACGGCGTCGAGCATGGTCCACGTCGAGCCGCCGGCGAAGAAATGGAACGCGTCGATCACGAGGCCCACAGCCGGATCGGCGACCTCGACGACAATCCTCTGTGCCTCCCCCAGCGTCCGCACCGAGCAGGTAGGGAAACCGATAAATTCGAAGCCGATGCGGACCCCATACTCGCCGGCCACGGCGCCCATCTGACGCAAGGCGTCAACAGTCTGAGCCGTCATGGTCTTCGGGTCCTCTCCCCCCAGAAAGCTCGGCACCGCGATGACGAACGGGCATGCCAGGTCACGCGCCCACGCGCACATCTGACGGCAGCGTTCGAGCAGGGCCTGTCGCGCCGGACCGGCCGTAAGCGTCGAGTCTTCCAGTGCGTTCAAACCGGCCACGGAGAGATTGGAGTCGCGGCAGAGGACGCGCACACCGGCCAGCGATCCGCCGGCCCTGAGATACGCATCCAGCTTGGCATCGCGGAGCTCCACCGCGTCGTAGCCCGCCGCCGCCGCCACCGCGATATCGGTTTGCAGGTCCGCCCGTCCGGTCGTGGCGCCGTTCAGACCAAACAACGCCGTCTTCTCAGTCTTCACCGTCTTCTCCGTCACCTGCCTTGCCGCATCCTACCAGGTCGGAGACCGAGGAGACGGAGCAGACGGAGTAGACGGAGTAGACGCACCGCTGAGGAGTTCTCTGGTCCTGACAAGCGCCTCCTCGGGCGTTGTGGTGGCCCAGTACTCGAGACCGATCATCCCCCGGTATCCTCCATCGGCCATGCCGGCCATCACCTCCGGCCAGGGGATGGCGCCGGTGCCGGGCTCGTGACGCCCCGGGGCATCCGCGACGTGGAGGTGGCCGGTTTCCGCCGCGATGTCAGGCAGTTGCGCGACGAGGTCCGGATGCATCAACCACATGTGGTAGACGTCGAGCAGCAGCCGGACCGAAGGCTGCCCCACGTCGGCAATTAGCGTGCGCGCCGCGGGCAAAGAGTCGAGGAAGTACCCGGGGTGGTCGATTGTCGAGTTCAGCGGCTCAACCAAGAGGGTGACGCCCGCGGAACCGGCTAGCGAACCCGCGGCCCGCAGGCCGTCCGCCGCCGCCCGGCGCTGATCCGCGTGTGACCCACCGGGGACGGCATAGCCGACGTGTATGACGAGCATGGTCGTACCCAGGCTGTCCGCAAGGTCCAGGGAGCGGCGCAGATGGGTCAGCGTCGACGCGTGCGCCTCAGGGGTCAGCAGCGGCTCGGCAAACGTGGTCCCGCTGAACACAGCCAGCTGCAGTCCCAGCTCGGCCCGGGCGTACCGGAACGCGGCTACGTCGTGGTCCCGCCAATCCCAGATTTCGTACTGACGAACGCCCAAGTCCGCCAGGGTGTGCAGGGCCGCCTCATCCGACACGTTTGGAAACAGACTGTCGAGGCACGGACACAATTCAAAAATCGTCTTCCCAGTCTCCTCTGTCTTCACAGTCTTCCCAGTCTCAACCCGGCTTGGTGCAGTGACTGGGTCGACTGGGTAGACTGGGCAGACCGGGTAGACGCCCTCAAGACCGGATCATGATCTTTCCGTCTTCGCGTTTGGTAGCTTTTTGGATAGCCTGGACGCCCTCGTCGAGGGTGAACCGGCTGGTAATGATCGGAGTGAGGTCGATCCGTCCGGCGGCCATGAGCCGGATGACAGACGGGAAGTTGCCGTAGCCCGAGTGGCCCTGCGCTCCATAGATCTGTGCGGCGTGCGTCTGGAAGTGCTCGAGGTACACGGGGGCGCGCGCGGCGGCCCGCCCGATCATTACCAGTTTCCCGCCGATCGCCAGGGACGCTTCCATCTCGGGAATGGTGCGGGTCGGCGCCCCGGCCGCCTCCACGTGCATGGCCGCGCCCTCGCCGTCGGTCAACTCTAGAATGGCTTCGTGCGGCGAAGTCCCGCGGGAGGACAGGTCGACCGGATTCAGTACCACGTCGGCGCCGACTCTCCGCGCCAGTTCCTGCCGCAGCGGTGCGACCTCGAACGCGATAATCTTCGCCGCCCCGGCTGCGCGCGCCAGGGCGATCGCCGCGAAGCCGATCGGCCCCGTCCCGAACACGGTCACGTGGCCGCCGGGTTTGAACCCCTCCGCGCGCGTGAACATCGCGTTGTACGCCACCGTCGTCGGTTCGCACAGCGCGCCGGCCTCATACGCCGTCTCGACGTTGCCGTATCGATCCCCTAACGCGTTGATCTTCCAACAGTACTTTGCGCCGATTGCGATCGCTTCGGCCTGGGCGCCGTCGATCGTGAACCCGATCTCTTCGAGCCGCTCGCACTGGTTCGGGTAGCTGTTCCGGCAGGGGGTGCACTCTCCGCACCAGATCATTTCCTCGCAGGTCACCATGTCCCCGATCCGCAGATCGGTCACGTCGCGCCCAACTTCAATGATCTCTCCGGAGAACTCGTGCCCGATGACCACCGGAAACCGGGTCAACCCGGGGTAGAGCATGTAGCCGTCGCGATCGGTCTCATAGAAGTGCACGTCCGATCCGCATACCCCGCAGGCCCGCGGCCGGATGAGCACGTCCTTCGGCCCCAGCAGGGGCTCGGCGACGTCGGCGACAGCCACGCTCGGCCGCCGCCAAACGTTGCTGCCCGTGACCGCCTTCCGCGTCTCACGTTCCGTCTCCGTGACCGGATAGTCCGGCCGCGGGTCCCACTGTGCCGTCAGTACCAACCCCTTCATCCGTCAACCTCCGTATTTCGTGTTCGAAAGGGCAACCGCACTCGCAAATGCCAGCTCGTGGGTGTGGGACAGCGAAATCAGGATGTCCGAGACGCCCTGCTCGCTGGCAGCGGCGCGTGCCCCTCCCCACAACACCACGGTCGGTTTGCCCAGCGGGTCATTGACGACTTCGATTTCGTGCCAGGCCATGGCACGCCACCCCAACCCCAGCGCCTTCATCACCGCCTCTTTGGCTGCGAATCGGGCCGCCAGACGCATACTCCGCACACGCGGGTTGCGTGAGCGCTCATCCTCCGCTTTGGTGAACACCCGCGAGACAAACGCCTCCCCCCACCGGGCCACGGCCTGTTCGATCCGCACCACTTCGACGATGTCGGAGCCGACGCCCTTGACTATCATGACATCGTCTTCTCAGTCTTCTCTGTCTTCTCAGTCTCCGGCGTCCACAGCGCGACCGAAATCGGGCCCAATGAATCAGACGGAGAAGACGGATAAAACTGTGGAGACTGTGCAGACGCCGTTACATCACCGGCCATCGGGCAGTTCTGCCTCGTCGATCAGCATGACGGGGATGCCGTCGCGGACGGGGTAGCGCCGCCCGCACTGGGTGCAAACGATGCGGTCCCCCTGCAACTCGACAGGGGCCTTGTCAAGCGGGCAGGCCAGGATCTGGAGCAACTCGTCAGAGATCACGGGACACCCTTCTGAGAACGTCGGGAACGCGGGAGTGCGGGAACGCGGGAACGCGCCGCACTCCTCAAGCAACTAACTGATTTGGCCGCGTTCCCCCGTTCCCCTGTCCCCGCGATCCCGTTATTCGACCGTGACGCTCTTCGCGAGGTTGCGCGGTTGGTCGATATCGTTGCCCCGTTCGCGCGCGACGTAATACGCAAACAGCTGGAGCGGCACGATCGCCAGCGCCGGCGCGAGGAGATCCAGTGTGTCCGGGATGCGCAGCACGGTCCCGGCATGCTTGGCGATCTCGGTATCACTGTCGTAGGCGACGGCAATCACGTCGCCGCCGCGGGCGTTGACCTCTTGGATGTTGGACAGCGTCTTCTCATAGACGTGCCGCTGCGTCACGAGTGCGAAGACGGGCGTCCCCGCCGTGACGAGGGCCAGCGTGCCGTGCTTGAGCTCACCGGCGGCCAGCGCCTCGGAATGGACGTAGGAAATCTCCTTCAGCTTGAGCGACCCCTCCATCGCGACCGCGAAATCCAGCCCGCGCCCGATGAAATAGGCGTGCTCGGCGCCGGCCAGCCGCCGGGCGAGCTCGGCCACCGCCGGCTCGCGGCGGAGCGCCTCCTGCACCTTCCCGGGCAGCGCCTTCATCTCGCGGATCATCACCGACGCGTCGGCAGGTTGCATCGTCCCCCGGCGGAGTGCCAGGTCGAGGGCAAGCATCTGCAGAGCGATCAGCATCGTCACGTACGCTTTGCTGCTGGCGACGGCAATCTCAGGCCCCGCGCGGATGTACAGCACGTCGTCGGCATCGCGGCTGACCGTGCTTCCCACGACGTTGGTAACGGCGAGGATGCGGGCTCCACGCTGCCTGGCTTCGCGCATCGCGGCGAGCGTATCGGCCGTCTCCCCGGACTGGCTGATCGCGACGGCCAGCGTCCGGGGGTCGATGAGGGCCTCTCGGTAGCGCAGCTCCGAGGCCAATTCCGGCTCGACGGGGATACGCGCCAGATGCTCGATCAGCCAGCGTCCAACCAGCCCCGCGTGATAGGCAGTCCCACAGGCCGTGACCCAGATCTTCTGCAGCCCGTCGATGAACTCGGCGGGAAGGTGGACCCCGTCGAGCTCCACGCCCCCCTCGGCGTCCAGCCGGCCCATCATCGTTTCCTGGATCGCCCGGGGCTGCTCGTGGATTTCCTTGAGCATGAAGTGCGGGTAGCCCGATTTCTCCGCCATCGCGGCATCCCAGGTGACGTGCAGGGACTTCTTCGGCTTCGCCTCACCGGAGACGGTCTGAATGGATGCGCCGGCGGAGGTGATCACTGCCAGCTCGCCGTCTTCAATGATCATGACGTCACGGGTATGCGAGAGCACGGCCGGAATGTCCGATGCCAGGATCGTCTCACCCTGGCCGAGACCGATGATCAGCGGACTGACCTGCCTGACCGCAACGATGCGGTCCGGTTGGTCGCTCGACATGACGACGATGGCATACGCGCCCCTGGTCTGGGCGATCGCCCGGCGGACGGCTTCTTCTAACGGAACTCGTGACTCGTGACTCGTGACTCGTGACTCGAAAGGCGAATCGTGAATCGTGGATCGTGAGTCCACGCGGTCCCGCGGTCCCGCGGTCCCGTGGTCCCGTGTAAGACCGAGTTCTTCCTCAATCAGATGGGCGAGCACCTCCGTGTCGGTATCCGAGCGGAAGACGTGGCCCCGAGATTGAAGCGCCTCCCGGAGTGAGAGGAAATTCTCGATGATCCCGTTGTGGATGACGACGACGGTTCCGGTGCAGTCGGTGTGCGGATGGGCGTTCTGATCCGTAGGGAGGCCGTGCGTGGCCCAGCGCGTGTGTCCGATGCCGACGGTGCCGGACAGCCCGTTGCCGTTGGCCGTAGCCTGTACCAGGCGGGATAGCTTCCCCGCCGCCTTGCGGACCTCAATGCGGCCGTCGCCCAGGACGGCGATGCCCGCGGAGTCGTAGCCCCGATATTCAAGCCGGCGCAGCCCATCCAGCAGGATGGGCAGGGCCTGGCGGCTACCCACGTACCCCATGATGCCACACATCTCGATACCCTCTACTTTTCTCGTTGGATTTGTGGGTGAACCTACACGACCTACACAACCGGCACAACCACCTGCACGGATGGCAGTGATTGTGTGGGTTGTGTCGGTCGTGTAGGTTGTGTAGGTTGCTTGTCCCGGATGGCGTCTTTGGGCCGGGATTACTCCCGGAGTTTGTCAGCCATCTTGACTCCGGTGAGCACCGGAGCTGGTGCGGGTCCGGGACCGGACCCAGGGTCACCCGCCGATAATCCGAGATCCCCTCCCTCGTCACCCCCTGCGCGGGTCGCGGGATATGGGATCGTGGGATCGCGTGAAGTCAAGAACTGGCTCGCCGCGTTCCCGCGTTTCCGCGTTTCCGCATCAAGGGGCCAGGCGCTGAGGCACCTAAGTGTCCCTGTCCTCACCTCCTTCCCGTGAGGCATCAACCGTGCTCTGGCGATTCACGATTCGTCGAGAGGGTTCCTGCATCGTCTCGTCGGGCGGACACCCGATTCCACCTCATTCATGAAACAATAGAATTAGCCAAAGCCACACCGGCCAGGAGGATTCGTTATGCGCATGCGGACGGCTCGATACGCCGCGATCCTCCTTGCAGGTCTGCTCCTCACGTCGACCACATGGGATGCCACGCGGCCAGGTCGCGTCAACCCGACCCTCCCGGGCGGGGGCTGGCTGTCCGCGGTCCAGGACAATATCCGCCGCGCAGAATACGACGTGACCTGGCAGGACCGCACATACTTACCGGATCTTCCCGCCGCCTATCAGGCGCCCAACCGCGCCCACAACTTACGCACCTACTTCACGCCGAACGGCATCCGGGTGATTCCGCGGACCTCTAGCGGTTCATCGCCTGAATGGGAATGGGGTCTCCGGCTCGTCCGGTATGGGTTTGAGGGTGATCTGCGCCCCCTGGTTCAGGCCCGGCTCGTGGCCAAGGGCAATCGGATCGAGTACCGGCGCGGGAACATCACGGAATGGTATGTGAATGACGCGCGGGGACTGGAGCAGGGCGTCACCCTCGCGGCACCCCCTGAGGGGACTTCAAGCGGACGATGGATCTCCATTGAGGTGAGCCTCACGGGAACGCTGACCGCTGCCGCGACCGCTGCCGCACCGATGATTGAGTTTCTTACCCCGGGGGGCGTGCGGGTGCTTCAATATGGCGGGCTCCGCGCTTCGGACTCCACGGGCCGCCCGTTGGCTGCGGTGATGGCCGTCGACAACTCATCGATACGCGTTCGGGTGGAAGCGTCGAAGGCGGTCTATCCGATCACGATCGATCCCCTGACAACCTCCCCCTCTTGGACGGCCGAGAGTAACCAGTCTGGGGCGGGGTTCGGTTCCTCGGTGGGCACCGCGGGGGACGTGAATGGCGATGGCTATTCAGATGTAATCGTCGGTGCCCCAGGCTACGATAACGGCCAATCGAATGAGGGACGGGCTTTCGCCTACTACGGGTCTGCGAATGGGCTGACCGCGAGCCCGGCATGGACGGCAGAGAGTGATCAGGACAACGCATTGTTTGCCTCTTCGCTGGCCACCGCGGGGGACGTGAACGGGGATGGCTACGCCGACGTCATCATTGGCGCTCCTTCCTACATCGGACTGCAGCCGGGCAGCCATGAAGAAGGAGAAGGGGCAGTGTTCGTCTACCACGGGTCGTCGAGCGGGCTGAGCCTGGTTCCATCCTGGATGGCCGAGAGCAATCGATGGCACGGTGGAATGGGCAGGTCTGTCGGTTCGGCGGGGGACGTGAACGGGGACGGCTATGCCGACGTCATCATTGGCGCTCCGTCCTTTGACCTCCGTTCGCGCGACCCGCACGGGCGTCTGTTCGTCTATCACGGGTCGGCGAGCGGGTTAGGCCTCAATCCCGCCTGGATTGAAGATGGTGACCAGGGCGCGGCCGAGTTTGGCCACTCGGTGGGAACTGCAGGAGATGTCAACGGAGATGGCTACAGCGACGTCATCGTCGGCGCCCCGGAACACACCGATCAAGGCCGCGCCGTTGCCTACTACGGATCCGCGGGCGGATTGAGCGCAGACCCAGACTGGATCTTTGACAACCAACGGGACAAGGCGCAGTTCGGCAGCAGCGTGGGCACTGCTGGCGATGTCAACGGGGACGGGTATGCCGATGTGATCGTCGGTGCCCCCTACTATAACAACGGACAGGCATATGAAGGACGGGCCTTTCTCTTTTACGGGTCGGAAGGTGGACTGGGCCAAAGTGCGGGCTGGGTGGTTGAGGTAGACCAGCCATATGCATTCTTCGGTGGTTCAGTCGGCACAGCGGGGGACGTGAACGGAGATGGCTACACCGACGTGATCGTCGGTGCGTGGGGTTACGACAACGGCCAGCTGGATGAGGGGCGGGCCTACGTCTACCTTGGATCCTCGAGCGGTTTGAGTGCGAGCGCGACCTGGACGGCTGAGAGCAATCAGGCAAGTGCCTCTTTCGGCTCGACGGCACGCACTGCGGGAGACGTGAACGGCGACGGTTACGCAGACGTGATCATTGGCAGTCTTCGCTACGACAACGGCGAGATCGATGAAGGCCGGGCTTTCGTATACGGTGGGTCGGCGTCCGGACCGAGCGCAGGCGCGGCGTGGGTGGCCGAAAGCAACCAGGCGGGGGCGCAGTTAGGAATATCGGCGGGCACTGCGGGAGACGTAAACGGGGACGGGTATGCCGACCTCGTTGTTGGCGCACCCGCCTATGACAACGGCCAGATGGATGAGGGACGCGTCTTCGTCTATCACGGGTCCCCAATTGGGTCGCCATCAGGCGCCAACTGGACGGCCGAAGGGAACCAATCGGGCGCCAGGTTTGGCGCTTCGGTCAGTACGGCCGGGGACGTGAACGGCGACGGCTATGCCGACGTAATCATCGGCGCTCCATTCTACGACAACGGCCAAGTCGATGAGGGGCGCACCTTCGTCTATCATGGCTCGGCCGCAGGCCTAAAGACGACAGTGAACTGGAAGGCGGAGGGCAATCAGGCCGGGGCTCAGTTCGGCGCCTCCGTGGGCAGCGCAGGGGACGTGAACGGCGATGGGTATGGAGACGTGCTCGTCGGATCGCCGCTGTTCAACAGTGGCCAGATCGACGAGGGACGGGTCTTTCTGTATCGCGGGTCATCGAGCGGGCTGAGTATTGGTGCAGCCTGGACGGCCGAGAGCAATCAGGCCGATGCCAGGTTTGGATCCTCGGTGGGTCCCGCGGGTGACGTGAATGGAGACGGCTACAGCGACGCCATCGTCGGTGCTCCGCTCTACGACAATGGGCAGACGGATGAAGGGAGAGCGTACGTTTACCAAGGATCGTCGGCTGGACTCAGCATCGCGCCGGGTTGGATGACCGAGAGCAACCAGGCCGGCGCGCAGTTCGGTTCCTCGGTGGGCACCGCGGGGGATGTGAACGGAGACGGGTACAGCGACGTCATCGCCGGTGCTCCGTTGTATGATAACAGCCCTGCCAACGAAGGACGGGCGTATGTCTATCACGGATCAGCCTCAGGCTTGAAGACGACACCGAACTGGAAGACCGAGAGTAACCAGGCCAACGCACAGCTCGGGGTGTCTGTGGGCACGGCGGGGGACGTGAATGGCGACGGCTATGCGGATGTCATCGTCGGGGCGTCTGGGTATGACAACGGTCAGGTCGATGAAGGACGGGCTTACGTCTACCATGGGTCGTCCACTGGGCTGAGCGCCGCAGCGACCTGGACAGCCGAGAGCAACCAGACCGCCGCCCAGTTCGGCGTGTCGGTGGGTACGGCGGGGGACGTGAATGGCGACGGCTATGCCGACGCGATTGTCGGCGCGCCGACCTTTGACAACGGACAGACCGATGAAGGCCGGGCGTACCTCTTCTATGGCAACAACGGTCTCGGCGTGAGCCTGCGTCCTCGCCAGCGGCGCACCAACAACAGCGGACCGATTGCGCATCTGGGCAAGTCGAACAGCAGCACAGCCTTCGGGATAGCGCTACTGGGACGCACGCCGTTCGGGCGCGGCAAGATCAAGCTGGAAGTGGAGGTCAAGCCTCTGGGTACCCCGTTCAATGGCCTGGGCACAGTCCAGACACTTTCCTGGCAGGACGCTGGAGTAGCGGGAGTGGAGTTGTTCAGACTCGTCAGCGGCCTTTCTCCAGCGACGGCCTATCACTGGCGGGTACGAGTGCTCTACCACCCGGCGCAGTTGCCCTTCCAGCAGCGTAGCCGCTGGCTGACGATGCCCTGGAACGGGTGGAACGAGAAGGATCTGCGGACCTACTGATTACGCATCACCCCCGGCGTCGGGCGAGGCGTTCCCGCACGGCCAGCCAAACTATCCGCGGCAATGCTGCCGCAGTTCGCCAGCGCCGGGGCTCTCGTATTATCCGATAGACCCACTCCAGCCCGGCGCGCTGCATCCAGCGAGGGGCGCGACGTGACAGCCCGGCGAGCACGTCGAGTGTTCCTCCCACGCCGATCGCAACCGGCACCCCAAGCGCGTCTCGATGCGCGGCGATCCACTCCTCCTGCTTCGGGAACCCCATGGCCACGAGCAGCACATCGGGTCCGGCCCGTCGGATCCGGTCCGCCACCGCCGCCTCCGCACCCGCTGCAAGATACCCGTGATCCGTGCCCACCACCTCTATGCCGCGGTGCCGCCTGCTGAGCGCCGCCCCGGCCGCCGCCGCGACACCCGGCCGCGCCCCGAACAAAAAGACCCGCAGCGACCGGTTCCCGCTCCTCACAAAGAGATGCTCCACCAGGTCCACTCCGGGGACCCGTTCCGGAAACCTCACGCCCAGGATCCGGCCGGCGAGCAACACGCCTGCGCCGTCGGCCGTGACCAGGGATGCGCTGTTTATGGTTTCGCGGAGTTCCGGGTCGCCCGAGGCCCGCGCCAGCATCGCGCCATTAAGGGTCACGACCTGGTGGATGCCGCCGTCACGGATAAAGTCGAGGAGACGATCGGCCGCTTGATCGAGGGTCACGCGGTGGACGCGGACTCCGAGCAACAGAGTTGCCGGGGGATCACTCGGTGCTGCCAAGGGTCCGCTGGACGACATGCGCCAGTTCGGCCGCGACGGCGTCGGCGGTCGCCGCGTCTGGGGCCTCGACCATGACACGCACCAATGGTTCGGTCCCCGACGGACGCACGAGCACGCGCCCACGGTCCCCCAGACTCCGGGCTGCGGCGTCGATCGCCGCCTGGATCGCCGGTTCCTGCCCGAACCGCGCGCGGTCCGGCACACTCACGTTGCGCAGGACCTGTGGGAAACGCTCTACCACTGAGGCCAGCTCTGACAGGCGGCGGCCGGTTTCAATCATCACGTTGACGACCTGCACCGCGGTGATCAGGCCGTCCCCGGTGGTGCTGTGGTCCAGAAAGATGACGTGACCGCTCTGCTCTCCTCCGACGTTCGCGTCGAGGGTTCGCATCCGTTCCAGAACGTAGCGATCGCCGACCGCGGTGCGTTCCAGGTCGACGCCCGCCCGTCGCAGCGCCAGTTCCAGCCCCAGGTTGGACATCACCGTCGCGACCACGCGGCCCCCCGCCAGCCGCCCCTGAGCGTGGAGATGCAGCGCGCACAACCCCATCATCGCATCGCCGTCCACGATCCCGCCGGTCTCATCTACGGCGATGACCCGGTCGGCGTCGCCGTCGTGGGCGAAGCCAACATCAGCACCGTGGTCGAGCACGGCGTGCCGGACCACGTCGGGGTGGGTGGATCCGCAGTCGACGTTGATCCGGCTGCCGTCAGGCGCGTCATTGATTGGAATGACCGTGGCGCCGAGCCGCCGCCAGAGTTTGGGGGCCGCCCGCCACGCCGCGCCGTAGGCGCAATCTACCACCACCCGCAGGCCGGCCAGGCGCACAGCGGCCACAGACGCGACGAACTCGACGTACTGCTCGAGCGCATCAGCGACCTCCTCCACCCCCCCGGGGGATCTGCCATCCGCTGCGACCACTCCCCGGTCCATCGCGGCCTCGATGGCATACTCCTGCGCATCCGACAGTTTGAACCCATCGCGGCTGAAGAACTTGAACCCGTTGTCCTCGACCGGGTTGTGCGAAGCGGACACCGCGATGCCAGCGGTGGACTCGAAGTGGTGGGTCAGGTACGCCACGGCGGGCGTGGGCAGGATTCCCGCGCGCTGGACCGAGGCGCCCGCGGCACAAAGGGCCGCGGCCAGCGCGGATTCCAGCATCGGACCCGACAGCCGGGTGTCCCGGCCGATGAGGAAGCGACCCCCCTCAGCCCCCAAAACGTCCGCGGCCGCCCGGCCGAGCCGCAGGACCAGCTCGGGGGTCAAGTCGACGTTGGCGACACCGCGGACGCCGTCGGTACCAAACAGGCGCCTGTGCATCTAGCCTCCGCGCCGGATGGTTACGACAATCTGTGCCGGCTGAACGTCGAAGACTTCAATCTCCGCGGGCCCTCGCACGCACACCGCTCCCGTCACGGCGGTACCCGTGCAGGCCCGCACCGGAAAGGTGTGCTGGCCGGGGGGAAGATCGGCGATCCGGAGGGTCGCCGTCAGCTCGTCCGCGCGGAGACGCGTCACGAGCATGACGGGTCCCGACACCCGTACCTGCAGCGTGGCGGGTTGCAACTCGACCGACGTCCCGGCGGGAGCGTCGGGGATCTGCACGCGAACGCCGCGCAGCACCGTGATCGCGACCGCGGGGGCGATCTGGATCGACACGCGCACGCGGATCCCCACCTCGATGCCTTCCGGAGCCACGACCGGAACGTCCTCGCTGATGTCCCTCGTCGCCCCGGACAAGTTGATCGGTTCCGTCGTCACCTGCCTCACCGTTTCAAGCCTCTGCGGGTCCCCGCTGATGGAAACCGTTGACGGGGTCACCTGGACGCCAAGCAGACTGTATCCGAAGCGCGGCTCACCGACGATCGTGGGCACCACGGGGACCGCCTTGGCCGTGGCCCGCTCGACGCGGGGGCTGCGGGCACTTGCGACGTACCACCACAACCCCGTGGCGATCAGAAATGAGAGGATCAGATAGAGGTTGCGCTCATTGAGAAACCGCCTCATCGTCCCGTGTCTGACCCTGAACGAGCAGAGCGGGTCGAAAGGATCTCTGACGGTTCCACGCGCCACGGACGCCAGCGCCTGACGTCCGTTGCCGGCTGGCCGGCGAACAGCCGCAGCAGTTCGCCCTTTAGTTCTTCCTCGGACAGACCCCGCACGAGCTCGCTGTCCCGCGCCAGAGAAATCGTGCCGGTCTCCTCAGACACGATCACCGCGACCGCGTCCGTCTGTTCGGTAATGCCGAGGCCGGCACGATGGCGAGTACCCAGGGTGCGGCTGAGGGCCGCGTTCTCGCTCAGCGGCAGCAGGCAACTCGCGGCCATGACTCGGTTCCCCCGGATGATGACGGCGCCGTCGTGCAGCGGCGAGTTCGGAAAGAACAAGTTGATCAGGAGCTGGACGGTCACGAGAGAGTCGAGTCTGATCCCGGTTTCGATGAAATCGGCCAGGCCGGTCCGGCGTTCAAGGACGAACAGCGCGCCGATCTTCCGCATTGACAGGACGCGGGCCGCGCGGCCGACGTCGTTGATGAGCCGGATCGTTTCCTCGCGGCCGAGCCCGTGCGGCGCGAACCCCGCGACGAGGACGCCCCCGCGGCCGAGCTGTTCGAGCATCCGGCGGAGCTCCGGCTGAAAAACGACCAGTAGGGCGATTGGGATCACCAATCCGATGTAGCCCAGGATGTACTGCAGCGTGTAGAGCCCCAGGAGCCGGCTCGCCCCGTACGCGATGACCAGCACGACAAGCCCAACGAACAGTTGAGCGGCGCGTGTCCTCCGGATCAGCATGAGCAGCTGGTAGACGAGGATGGTCACGATCAAGATGTCCAACACGTCGAAAATTCGGATCTCCGAGGGCATCAGGGCACCTTCATAGGAGCAGCGCCAGTAAGGCCTTCTGCGCGTGCAGCCGGTTCTCGGCCTGGTCCAGGACAATGGACTGCGGGCCGTCGAGGACCTCGTCGGTGATCTCCTCGCCGCGGTGCGCGGGCAGGCAGTGCATCACGATCGCTGCGGGGCCCGCCTGCGCGAGCAGGGCGGCGTTGAGCTGGTACGGAGCGAAGATACGGCGGCGCGCCTCGCGTTCGGCCTCCTGCCCCATGCTCGTCCAGACGTCCGTGGACACGACGTCCGCCCCGCGCACGGCGGCGGCAGGGTCGGTGACGACCGTGATCCGCGCCCCCGTCCCCCGGCCGATTGCCTGCGCCCGCGCCACGACCGCTTCGTGTGGCGCGTACGCGGGCGGCGTGGCCACGGTGAGATGGGCGCCCATCTTCGCGCATCCGAGTAGCAGCGAATGGCAGACGTTGTTGCCGTCGCCGACCCAGGCCACGTGCAGGCCGGCGAGGTGGCCGTAGTGCTCCAACATCGTGAGGAGGTCGGCCAGGACCTGGCAGGGGTGCTCCAGATCCGAGAGCCCGTTGATCACGGGGATAGCCGCGCCCTCCGCGAGCTCCTCCTGGGTCCGGTGGGCGAACGTGCGGGCCATGATCCCTGACACCCAGCGGTCCAGATTTGCCGCGACGTCGCCGACGCTTTCGCGCGTGCCCATCTGGATGTCCTGCGGGCCCAGGTACACTGCGTGTCCGCCGAGCTGCCACATGCCGACTTCGAACGTCACGCGCGTCCGCAGCGACGGCTTCTCGAACACCATCGCCAGCACCCGCCCGGCGAGATGCGGAGGCAGGCGTCCCTCCCGCGCGCCCTCTTTCAGCTCCGCCGCGTACGCGAGGAGATGCGACAGTTCCTCGCTGCTCAGATCATCGATTGATAGAAAGTCTCTCCCCCGCAAGCCATTCCCCCACAATATCGTCCAGACCAGGCTTCGTGAGTTCCTTCAACTCATATTGCACTCGCACCGCCGGCCGGTCCAGGCGCAGAACCCGGCGGAGATCGACCGGCGTGCCGATCACGACCACGTCGCAGTCGGCCGCGTTGATCGTTTGCTCCAGCTCGCGCATCTGAACCGGCCCGTATCCCATCGCCGGGAGGACGGTGCTCAGATGCGGGTAGTCGCGATAGACGTCCCGCAGCGAGCCGACCGCGAACCGTTTGGCCTCGACGATGGCCGCCGCCCCGAACTGCTTCGCCGCGGCCATGCCCGCGCCAAACGTCATGCCGCCATGGGTCAGCGTCGGCCCGTCCTCGACCACCAGCACGCGGCGGCCGGTGATCTGGTCGCCTCCCTCGACCTGGACCGGCGACGCCGCCTCGACGATCGTCGCCTGGGGCGCCACCCTGCGGACGTTGACCCGGACCCGCTCCACGTCTTCCGGCCGCGCGGCATCGACTTTGTTGATGACGACCACGTCCGCCATCCGCAGGTTGGTCTCGCCCGGATGATAGGTCAGCTCGTGTCCCGCGCGCAGCGGATCGGCGACCACGATGTGCAGGTCGCTGCGGATGAACGGGAAGTCGTTGTTGCCCCCGTCCCAGACAATCACGTCCGCCTCCTGCTGCGCGGCGCGGACCACAGCGTCGTAATCAACCCCCGCGAAGACCACCGAACCCCGCTGCAGGTGGGGTTCATACTCTTCCCGCTCCTCGATCGTGACGTCAGCGGCATCGAGATCCTCGAGCGTGGCAAACCGCTGCACCCGCTGGCGGACGAGATCGCCGTAGGCCATCGGATGGCGGACGACCGCGACACGCCGGCCGCGGCGGGCGAGGATCTCCGCGACGCGGCGCGTCGTCTGACTCTTGCCCGCACCGGTGCGGACAGCGCCGATGCTTACCACCGGCACGGCGGCCTCCAGCATTGTCGCGTCCGGCCCGAGCAGCATGACGTTCGCGCCCGCTGCCAGCGCGGTGGAGGCGACGTGCATGACCTGCTCGTGCGACACGTCGCTGTAGGCGAACACCACATCGGTCACGCCGAGCTCGTCGATCAGCGCCGGCAGCTCTTCTTCGGCGAAGATGGGGATGCCCGACGGATAGAGCGGGCCGGCGAGCTCCTTCGGATAGACGCGGCCTTCCAGGTCCGGAATCTGAGTGGCGGTGAATCCCACCACCTCATACCGTGAGTCCCCGCGGTACACCACGTTGAAGTTGTGGAAGTCGCGGCCGCCGGCGCCGAGGATCAGAACCCTGGGCCGGGGGTCGGGGTTCGGGGTTCGGGGTTCGACTACGGAAGACGGGTCAGCAGGAGTATTCACATCCTGGTATTTACAGCATTCCGTCAACAAACCCTTGACGAGGGGTTACGATTCACCATTCACGATTCACGATTCACGGTTTGGCGAGGCGTCTGGCTCCAAGATAGCGGGCCATGTAGTAGGCCTCGCTGAGTGAGGAGATCCCCACACGGCCCAGGCTGGAAGAGGCCTGGATGAACTTTCCATCGCCCACGTAGATTCCGACATGTGATGGGCCGGGCGCGTAGGTCGTGAAGAACACGAGATCACCGGCTTGGAGCTCGTCCCGGTTCACCGGCTGTCCCATCTTGAAGAAATCGAACGAGGTGACTCGGGTGAGCCCGGGCAGGTACGCGGAGAGTACGACGTAGACGAAACCCGAACAATCCACACCCCGGGCCGACGCCCCGCCCCAGATGTATCGCGTGCCGAGGTACTTGAGCGCTTCTCTAACGACCTCGCTGCCTTGCAGACCCCCGATCGCCTGGGGCGGCGGCGACGATTCCCGGCCGGAGGGAACCAGGTCTATCTCACGCACCCAGCCGATCTCCCCGCCCAGGATGACGACGCCGAACCAGCCCTCAACGTACTCCACAACATGCAGAGGTGTCTCCGTTGCGACAAGGGCAAGCGTCGTCTCGTAGGTCCGGGGACCGCGGCGGACGCGCAGCGGGCGTGGGGCGGGAACCTCGGTTCCAATGAGTTGCTGAGGATTGATGACTGGCACGGGTGGGGACGGCGGACTTGATACGTTCCCTGGAATCTGGAGAATCTGGCCGACGAAAATGACTTCGGACAGGAGCCGGTTCGCGTCCATCAGCGCGCGGACGGTCGTTCCCGCCCGCTTGGCGATGCTGTAGAGGGTATCTCCGGGACGAACGGCGTATGACCCCGGCGCGATCTGAACTCCTGACTCGTGACTCGTGACTCGTGACTCGGGCGAACCGGGAATGATCAGGACCTGACCGACCCGGAGCTGGCGGGGGTCGACGAGCCCGTTGACGCGCATCAAGTCGTCGACGGTGACGCCATACCGCAGCGCAATGCGGTACAGGTTCTCGCCGGGCTGGACGACGTGCGTCCGCCCCTGGGCCATCGCCGGAGCGGCCAGCAGCGCGGCGGTCAGCGCCGCCACCAGAAGCACTGCGATCCGTACCCTCATCTGCATCGCCACCGATATCGTGCCCGCATCACCGCACCGCGTAGTCCGCCCACAAACGCACAGGAAGGCAGAGACCCTGCTGCGGGTCTCTGCCTTCCTGCACCCTCCCGTGGGTGACCTTCCGACCCTAACTACCGTTCCTGGTTCTTCGTTCGTCGTTCCTGGCAGAGAACCTGTCGTCGCGGCACCAGCCAACGATGAACCATGAACGATGAACGGATCTTAGCGTTTTGAGTACTGGAACCCCTTCCGCGCGCGCTTGCGGCCGTACTTCT
Source organism: bacterium (assembly GCA_036004445.1). Classification (GTDB taxonomy): domain Bacteria; phylum Sysuimicrobiota; class Sysuimicrobiia; order Sysuimicrobiales; family Kaftiobacteriaceae; genus DASXUC01. Next base: position 8,843 of record DASYRL010000034.1, on the reverse strand, counting down.
TGCGCTCCTTCATGCGCGGATCGCGCGTGAGCAGCCCTGCCTTGTGCAGCGCCGGGCGGAAGGTGTCCTCTCCCGCTGCGAGGGCCCGCGCAATGCCGTGCCGGATGGCTCCAGCCTGTCCGACGACTCCGCCACCGTTCACCGTCGCCAGCACATCGTACCGCCCTTCGGCGTTCGCGACCACCAGCGGCAGCCGGACCGCTGTCTGCAGGGCGCGGGTCGCGAAGTATTCCTCGATCGGCTGCTCGTTGATGAGGATCCGTCCGGTGCCTGACAGCAATCGTACGCGTGCGACTGCTTCCTTGCGGCGACCGGTTCCCAGCGTCTCTGATGCTGCTGCCACTTGTGTACCCCCCTAACTACCTACGACCAACTTCTCTGGTTTCTGTGCCATCTGCCGATGTTCGGTCCCCCGGTAGACCCGCAGCTTCTTCAACATCTTTCGCCCCAGCGGGTTCTTCGGCAGCATTCCCCGCACCGCGGCGGTGATCACCCGCTCCGGGCGCGTCCGCAGGAGATCCCCGAGCCCCGCAGAGTGGAGGCCGCCTGGATAGCCCGAATGACGGTAGACGACTTCCCGCTCCGCCTTGCGACCGGTCACCCGCACTTTGTCCGCGTTGACGACGATGACGCCGTCTCCGGTGTCGAGGTGCGGCGTGAACTTCGGCGTGTGTTTGCCGCGCAGGATGCTCGCGACGCGGGTCGCCAGCCGTCCGAGCACGACGCCGTCGGCGTCAATTAGGTACCACTGCCGCTTCCCCGTGTCCGGGGACATGTCTGTCTTCATGAGTCAAGTCCTCTCAAAGAAAAGCGCACTCCATGTTACCATTCGCCCCGCGGGCGTTCAAGGGATTCAGCCTCGCCGTGGGCGCCGGGAGGGTGCCCCAACGAATGCGGGGAACACCACGTCGTGGACGTGGCCATGACCGAACAGCAGATCAAAGACGAAATCCGACGACTCGCCCCCTTCCATCACAACGTGGCCCTGCCCTACGGCCTCCGGACGTACGTCCACGAACTCGCGCGCCGCCCGATCGAGGCGACGCGGTTCCCCCGCCTCGCCCGGCAGCTCTTCTCCGTCCTGCGCCGCCTGCCCGGCGGCCTGCTGGGGAAACGCGTCTTAGACGTGGGCTGCAACTGCGGCGGCTTCTCCGTGGAAGCGGCCCGGCTCGGCGCTGCGTCTGTCCTGGGCATCGACGTCGTCGACCGGTATCTGGAACAGGCGGAATTTCTCAAGCGCGCGCTGGAGCTGCCGGCGGTGGAGTTTCGGCGCCTGCCGGTGGAGCAGGTCGCGGAGGACACCACCGGGCGGGTCGATATCATATTGTGTCTGGGACTCCTCTACCACCTCGAAAGCCCGGTGGCCGCCATGAGAGCTCTGGCGTCGGTAACCGATGAGCTCCTGGTCGTAGACACGGCCCTCTTGCGCACCCCGCTCGCACGCCGGCCGCTCTGGTTGATGAACTTCCCCCGCGCGCGCGAGGGCGGAGACCGCCCTCCGGCCACCAGCCTCTGGCGGAGTACGGCGGTGTGCCAGTTCCTCCCGAACGCTCGTGCCGTTGTGGACCTGCTGCACTTCGTAGGGTTCCCGCAAGTTGCTGTGCTGTCACGTTGGGGAGCGTGGCCCGACCGCCGCTACGTGCTGGGGCACCGCGCAACCTTCCTGGCGGCGCGGGAGCCGTCGCGGCTGCGGAGGGCGGGGCTCCGTCCGCGCTGAACGCGCGTGCGCTAGCGGCGGACGACCTGGTTGGGCGTCCCGCGGAACGTGTTGGCGCCAATGGACAAGTTCACGATCCCGGCCGCGGAATCGACGAGGATCCCGGCGACGCTGTTCTCGACGAACGTGTTTCCAGTGATCGTGACGTTGGCCAGCTGGAACCGGCCGGGCCGGGCCAGCCGGATCCCGACGCGGCAAGCGGTCAGCGTGTTCCCGCGGATCGTGACGGACCGGAGGTCCGCGGTGCTGGCGTCACGGCCGCCCAGCCGGAGACACGCCGCTGCGCCGGCCGCGGGGCCGGGGCTGCCCCGCGAGGCGGCGAACGTGTTGCCTTCGATGACCAGGTCGGTGACGTCGTCGTATGCCGTGAGACCCTGTAGGATGTTGCCGCCGATCGTATTCCCCGTGACGCGCACCCCGTCGATGCCCCAGAGGATGATGCCGATCCGGTCGGACCGGTCGCTGCTGATCTGGAAGTCGTTGTCCGCGATGGTGATCCCCGCGGCCCGCGCCGGAGCGGCCGCGACCCGCGCCTCGTCGGACCTGGTGATCGAGATGCCGCCGAAGACGTCGCGCGCCGTGTTGCGCCGGAACTCATTGCCACTCACGGACCGCTCGGCTCCCCCGTCGAGCTCCATCTTCAGCGCCCACTGCGCGCCGTCGATCGAGTTGTCGCGCGCGATCGACTGGCTGGTCCCCGCGAAGTTGATGGCCACCCGCCGGATCCGCTGGAACGTGCTCTGCTCGACGACGATCCCGCTGTTCTCGCGGTAGGCGTAGATCCCGTCTCCGGCGATGTCCCGCACCGTCAGGCGGCGGATCTGCACGCGGGACGCGGATGCCAGGAAGATCGCATGCATGTGCTGGCTCTCCCGGCCGTCCCGCGTCGCCGGCTGGCGCGTCCGGCTGCCGTCGATCGTGAAATTCTCGAGCCGGACGTTTGTCGTCGCGCGGCCGCACCAGGATTGGCGGGCGTCGCAGGTCGCCAGCAGCCACACCGTGTCCTGGCCGGGGGGCACCGGGTCGAGCCTAATCACCGACGCCGTGCCGGCGCCGACGACGGCGACGTTTGAGGACAACCGCAGGACGTACGGATAATAGCGGTCACCCTTCGGAGGCGAGATCACTCGAAAGGTCCCCGCCGGGATGGTGACGGTCCCGCCGCCGGCGGAGGCCGCGGCGTCGAGCGCCCGCTGGAAGGCGCCGGTATCGTCGGTCACCCCGTCGCCGCGGGCCCCATAGCTGGCCACGCTGACGGTCAGGCCGGGTGCGGCGGCGGCGGTGATGGGCGGAATGGTCAGGACGGCAATGGCGGCAGCCAGACAGAGGATTTTCATGTGAGTGTTCCTACGAGCAGCCGCCGGGTGGAGTTCCCTACCGCAGCTCGACTTCAGACGATTCCCCGACGTTGATGCGGCCAGGGCGGCCCCGCACGACGGCGTGCTCCCCGACCAGCGAATGTTCCAGCAGCGCGCCATCGACCACCGCGTTGGCGTTGATGATCGAGTCCCGGATGACCGAGTTGAAGACCTGTGCCCCTTCCGCAATCGAGACGTGCGGACCGATCACCGATCCCTGCAGCACCGCGCTGGGACTGATGTACGATGGGGCGAGAACGATCGAGCCGTCGCCCCACGCCGGAGGATGCGTGGCATCGAGAAGATCGCGGTTGGCCTCCAGCAGCGCCTCGGCCGTGCCGCAATCATACCAGTGCTCGACCGGAAACACGCCCATCCGTTCGCCCGCCTCGATCATCAACTGCAGCCCGTCGGCCAGCCAGAACTCCCCGCGCGACCGGCGGTCGTCGCGAACCAACTGCTCCAGGGCGGCGCGCAGCGGCCGGCCGTCTCGCATGAAGTAGGCGCCGATCACGGCGAGGTTCGACGGCGGGTCCGCCGGCTTTTCCACCAGGCGCCGCACGTACCCGTCGGCGTCGAGCTCGACGACGCCCAGCCGCCGGGGATCCTCCACCTCCTTCACCCCGATCAACGACGTCCGGCCGCCCACCAGGCCGGCGAGGTCCCCGCGCACGATGGTGTCCCCGAAGATGATCAGCGCGGGTGTGGCGTCGAGGAACTCTCTGGCGACGTAGACGGCGTGGCCATTGCCCAGCGCCTCACCCTGCGGTACGAAGAACGTGCGCAGGCCGGCGTAGCGCTCGCGCACGTATCCTTCGATCTTCTCGCCCAGGTACCCGACGACGAACACGACCTCATCGACGCCGAGGGCGGCGATCTCGTCGACGATGTGCGCCAGAATGGGTTTGCCGGCGACGTGCATGAGGGCTTTGGGCTGCGTGTGGGTGTGGGGCCGCAGCCGCGTGCCCATGCCCGCGACGGGGATAATCGCCTTCACGTCAGTTCACTCCCTCACCGCGCAGGATGATGCCGACGGTCTTGATCAGGCAGCGGGCATCCATTGCGGGTGACAGGTCCCGTACGTAGGCGTCATCGTACCCGACCTTCTCCTCCAGAGCCATGGCGTCGCGGCCCTCGACCTGCGCCAACCCGGTCATGCCAGGCCGAACGCGGTCGATTCCGCGCTCGTGCCGCATGCGAATCAGGTCATCTTGATTGTAGAGGGCTGGCCGGGGGCCGACCAGGCTCATGTCCCCGCGCAGCACGTTCACGAATTGGGGGATCTCATCCAGGGTCAGCCGGCGCAGGAGCCGGCCGACGCGGGTCGTGTAGCCGGCGCGCAGCTCGTCGGTGACCGCGTCGGAGGGCAGGTTAGGCGTCCCCACTTTCATCGTGCGGAACTTCCACACCTGAAACGGCCGGCTGAAGCGGCCGATCCGGCGCTGCCGGAAGATCGTCGGGCCGGGGGAATCCACCCGGATCGCGATCGCAATGACCAGCCACACCGGACTCAGGATCACCAGCGCCGCGGCGGACCCGATGACGTCGAGGACCCGCTTCACGGGCAGATACCAGCCCCACCGCCCCGCGTGGGCCGCCGGATCGGTCGCCGTGGTTACCATGGAACGCTCCCGACCGTGGGAAACCGGCCGAGTGCGGCCGTCAACTCGCCTTTGATGCGCGCCAGCCCGTCAGTCGTCGTGGCCTCCGCGCGGACGACCAGCGCCGGCTGCGTATTGCTGGCGCGAACAAGTCCCCACCCATCGGAGAACAGCACCCGGACGCCGTCGACGTCGATGACGTCGTGCGTGCGGCGGAACGCCTCGGTGATCTGGGCCACGACGGTGAACTTCACGTCATCGGGGCACTCCACCCGCGTCTCCGGGGTCGCGTAGTATCGCGGCACGTCGGCAAGGAGCGCCGACAACGCGCGGTCGGTGTGGGAGAGGATCCGCAGCAGCCGGCCCGCGGCATAGACGGCGTCATCGTATCCGAAGTACTCGTCGGCAAAGAACATGTGGCCGGACATCTCGCCGGTAAAGACGGCGCCGAGTTCTTGCATCTTCGCTTTGATGAGGGAGTGTCCCGTGCGGTAGAACATCGGCCGGCCGCCCAGCCGCGCGATCTCGTCAAAGAGGGCCTGCGAGCACTTGACCTCGACGATGCCGACCGCCCCCGGATGCCGGGGGAGGATTTCTCGCCAGAACAGGATCATCAGAATATCGCCCCACAGGATCGTCCCCCGCTCATCGACGACCCCGATACGGTCGCCGTCGCCGTCGAACGCGATCCCCACGTCGGCGCGTTCGGCCTGCACGGTCGCGATGAGGTCGCGCAGGTTGGCCGGATCGACCGGGTCGGGATGGTGGTGCGGGAACGTGGGATCGGGATCGCAGTAGAGCGGGATCACCTCGCAGCCCATTTGCGCCAGGGCGCTGGGGGCGACCAGGCCGGCCGTCCCGTTGCCGCAGTCGACGACCACCCGCAACCGGCGAGGCCCCAGCGTGATCTTCTCCCGCAGCATGGCCAGGTAGTCGGGCACGATGTCCCTGTGCACAACGCCGGATGACGGCTCCGCTTGCGCGATTGCACGATTGCCCGCTTGCGCAGTCTCGGCCCGGCGCCGAATCTCCTGGATCTGCTCCCCGTACAGCGTGGCGAAACCGTGGGCGAGCTTGAATCCGTTGAACTCCGGAGGGTTGTGGCTGGCGGTGATCATGACGCCGCCGTCAATGTCCCAGTGGATGCGGGCGAAGTAGAACACGGGGGTGATGACGGTGCCGATGTCGGTGACCCGGCAGCCCGCCTCGGTCAGCGCCCCGACGACCGCCTCCCGCAGCCCTGGGGAACTCTCGCGATTGTCACGGCCGACAATGACGTCGGCTACGTCCGCCTCTCTCAAGAACGCGGCGTAGGCGGCGGCAATCCGCGCCGCCGCCGGCGGAGTGATTTCCGTCCCCACGATCCCGCGGATGTCGTACTCGCGGAAGATCGACGGGTTGAGTTCCGAGTCACGAGTCACGAGTCACGAGTCACGGTTCTGTCGTAGGCACAGGTGTCGCGGGGAGCACGCCGACCTCCAGCCAGAATTCCTGCTGGATCACCCGGTAGCGGAATGCGACCCCGATGCAGTCGCAGACGCGCGAGCGCACAAGGAAATCCAATCGTTTGAACCGGGCCCGGGAGACGTTGTAGTCGGCCTGCACGGTGAGGTAGGTCCGCGGGCTCAGCGCCGCGCCGCTATCGGTGAACAGGCGCGCGGTATGCGTCATGAGGTTGTACTGGGTCCCGACGCTCCAGTGGTAGCGGCCGGCCACTGTCCGGCCGTACTCGCCCAGCACCGACGTCGTCCCGTTCGCGAGATGGAAGATGACCCCCGTCCGCCAGCGGGTCTCCACGCCGCCCCCCAGATCGCTGCGGTGGAGATACTGCGCTTCCAGCCGGTTCGGGCGGCGCCGGGCGTCGAGGTTCTCAAACAGAAAGGGCGAGCGGCCGCTGACCGACGTGAGCACGGTGCGCAGCTGCAATTTGGAATCGGCGTCGATGTGGTAGACGAGCAGACTCTCCGCGCGCGCGATCGACTGACGTCGGCCGGTCCCGTAGAACGAATCCTGCCAGGATGCTGCCGCCTGCCAGGTCAGCTGCGGCGTCAGCTTGACCGGCGGCACGTCGAACGCGAGCCGGTATTGGATGCGCGAAATCAAGGGGCTCCCCCACGCTCGGCGGAGCAGCCACCCTCCCTGCAGCGCGGCCGACAGCGAGGCGCCCGACGGACCGACCGGATATTTCAGCAGCTGCAGTCCGGCCTGAGCGGAGAGGGTCCCGACCCGCCCGAAGATGCGGCCCGTCCCCCCTCCCAGCGGCGTCTCCCAACCGTACTCCACCCAGAGCCCCTCGCCGGGTGAATACCCCCCGCTGGGAAAGCTCCGCGCGGTCGCCTCCGCCGTCCGCAGCGAGATGGTCAGCTGGGATAGCGTAAACAGCTTCACCGAGCCCAGCCAGAGCGATGCCTGATGGGCGACGAGCCGGTCCCCGGGGATGACCTCGACCTGTCTCGCCGTGACCCGGTACGCCGGCTGCTGGGGATCGCAGGTCGTAAACGTGGCCCCTTCTCCGAGGATGCGCGCCGGTTCGGCGATGACGCGTTCACCGAGCACGTTCACACCGTTGACGGTCGTCGACGCCGGCGACAGCTCGGCGCGCCGCTCGCGAAAATCGTAGTTCAGCGTCTGTCCCCGCAGAGTGCGTCCCTGCTCGTCGGTCACCACGACGTTGCCGGTCGCCTGCAGCCGCTGCGCGGCGAGGTCCACCACCGCTTTCTCCGCGCGGACGGTCACGCCGCGGTAGCGGATCCTGACGTTGCCGGTGGCGTCGATGCGCTGCGCGGTCTGGTCGTAGACGATCTGATCGGCTTCGACGGTGATCGGCTCCTCTTGAGCCGACGCGGGGCGGGCGGCGCAGAGTGTGGCTAGGACCGCGAATGTCAGGATAGCGACCGTACGCGCCGCCGTGAATCGTGAATCGTGAATCGTGAATCGCATGCTGCGGATACGCAAATGACTCAGATGGGTGATCGTGCCCCGAACGCTATTCCTGTACGATGCATCGCGAGTGCCAATACCCGAAGGATGCCGCTCCGGTGATTATCGACCATCGCGATCTTGCTGTATGGAAGAAAGCCCATCGCCTCACCCTTAGAGTTTACGCGGTCACAAAGCATTTCCCGGCGGAGGAGAGATACGGCCTCATCGTCCAGCTGCGGCGGGCGGCCCTCTCCATTGCGACCAATCTTGCGGAGGGAGCTGCGCGGACGTCCCGCCGCGAATTCATGCAATTCACAGCCATTGCTCGTGGCTCGGCATCTGAAGTGGCCCACCTGTTGTTAGTTTCCCATGATCTGGGATTCTTGCCCCATGAAGACTTCCACGCGCTGGAGGATGAATGCAATCACATCGCACGCATGCTTACCAGCATGCTTCGCTCTCTGCAGAGGAAATCCGCTTCGACAGCTACATGAGCCGGATCTCGATTCACCATTCACGATTCACGATTCACTGGATCGCGCCGAGCGCACGGAAGTGGATTTCCTCCGGCATTCATGGACCCTATAATCAGAGGACGGATGAGGAGAGTATGTGACATTGTCTGAAACCTCCACGCTCGAGAGGCGCGAGGCGACGCCGACGGTGAGTTCGCCGGTAGAACTCATATTGGCGGGCAACGGGCCCGGCGAACTGGCGGGCTGGATCCGGCCGACGGCCGAGGCGGCCCGCGCCCTGGCCCGCTCCAGGGGCCGGCCCGTGCGGCTGACGCTTGCCCTGCTCCCGACGCAATTTGCCGGCGGCGCCGAACTGGAAACCGTTCGGTCGTGGCGCCTCTTTGACCGGATCATTCCACCCGGTGAGTGCGTTCGGCTTGCGGCAGGCCTCGGGGCCCTGGAAACGCTGCGCCGCGGCGCGCTCGTGCACCTCGGCGGAGACCTGTGGCTGTCGTCCCGCCTGGCCGCGCGGGCCGGCCTGCCCGCGGCCGCGTTCAGCGAAACGCTACTGATCGCGTCCCGCCACCGCGGCTTTGAGCGCATCTTCGTCCCCACGAGCGGCCACGCCGCCGCGCTGCGGGACCGCGGCGTACCGTCCGATAAGATCGTGGTGACCGGCGATCCCAGGGCCGCCGCCCCTGCGGAGGCGGGAACACTCGCCGTGGCCGCGCCGCGGGACGACATCATTGCGCTGCTGCCGGGCAGCCGCGATCGGTTCTTCCGAGCCGCC
>DASYRL010000033.1:0-7525 GCA_036004445.1 bacterium | reverse complement strand
CCAGGAACGTCGCCGGCGCCGCGTAGCGCGCGAAGAACCCTACACGCCGGCGCGCAGCCGGCCTTGCCACGGTGATGTCCGCGCTATCCACGCACCCACCTTTGAAGCATCAACGTCTCATGCGCAGGACCGGCTTTGCCGAGTCCGAGCACCACCAGAGTGGGGTAGCAGCAGTCCCCGGGAGGGGGAGGTTCGGAAGGGGGAGGGCTTCGCCCTCCCCCCTCCGAGTCATTCGATGATGATGTTGGTACCGATCGTCCGCTGCATCTCGTTTGCCACGAGATCCACCGCTTGCTGCGGCGTCGCCTGGCCGGACTCGACGGCCGAGACGCCGCGGTAGAAGGCGTCCTGCCACTTCGACAGATCCGGGTGCGGCGGCAGGAAGCTCGTGAAGTTCAGCAGCGGGCTGACCGCCTGCAGGAAGCGATCCTTGATCAGGCGGGCGGTCGTCCGCAGCACCGGCAGATGCGCGCTGCCCACGGCGTGTTTGGCGTCCAGATCCGGCACGGTCGTGAACGCCAGCAGCCGCATGGCGAGATCCTTGTTCCGGCTGGCGGCGGAGAGCATGTAAGCCTGCGGGTTCGACAGGGTGATCGCCCGGCCGCCCTTGCGGAAGGTGGGGTGTGCGGCGTAGCCGAGGTTGGCAAACAACCACTCGTCGCCGCCCTTCTTGTTCACCCACTGCTGCTCCAGTTCTGCCCAGTTCCAGGTCCCGCCGGAGAAGAACAGCACCTTGCCGTCCGACACGGGCTGGAAGAACCGGTTCCAGTCGTTGTTCAACCGGTCGCGCTCGATGACCCCGGCATCCACGCCCGCGCGCAGCCACGTGAAGTACCGCAGCGCCGCTTCCTTGGTGAACACGAGCTTGCCGGTACGCGCGTCGTAGTCGCGCCCGCCGAACGACCGGTACCACTGCACGAAGTCGGGCCCGTTGACCGGCCGGTGGTAGTAGCCCTTCCCCCGCTCGACCACGCCCTTGGCCACGGCCTCGCGGGCGGTGGTCATCACGTCGTCCCAGGTGAAGTCGCCGCGGGCGATGCGGCCGGGCAGATCGTTGATCTGCGCGTCGGTCCAGCCGAGCTGCTTCAGCAGAGTCTTGTTGTAGTACAGTGGGCGGGCCTCCGTGTCCTGGGGGATCCCCCAGATCTTGCCCTTGAACCTCACCGACTCCCACAACGACGGCACGACGTCGGCGAACTGCGCGAACCGCGGGATGTACTCGTCCAGCGGGACGATGAACCCGGCTTCGGCCCACGTCGGGGCCAGCGCCGCCGAGGCCTGCACGATGTCAGGTGCGTCGGTGCGGCTCTGGAAGGCGAGGAGGACCCGGCGCAGGTACTGGTCCCAGTTGGTCGTGTCGAAGGAACCCTCGATCTTGATCTGGACGCTGGAGCCTTCCCGGCGCAGGACCGCGTTCAGCCGCTCGGCCGCGGTCTGCACGTTGCTGAACCGCGTGACCGACGGGTTGTCCGGCCCGATCGTCCAGACTTTGAGGACCACGACTTGCTGGGCGCCGGCCGGCGGGATGAACAACGCCAGCAGCGCAGCCAGCCACACAAGAATCAACCACTTGGATCTCACAACGATCACCTCCGCGTTAGAGTGGGCACTGTGTGCTTCCCGCGCAGAGCGTGCTTTCCTCTTTCCACCGTAGCTCAACTGCGGGTCCACCCCATCGTCTCGATCCTGCCTCGGAGGGAGAGGGCGCTTCCCTCCCCCTTCCGAACCTCCCCTCCCCCAATCAACTCTTGAGCGCGACGTCCATCATGCTCGGACTCGGCAAAGCCGGTCCTGCGCATGGGAGACTCTGCACCTCAGCTCCGCTTCCAGCCCATCGTCTCAATCCAGCCGAATGAGGCGTCGGTCTTGTTGAATGGGCGATATTCCAGACCGACGTATCCGGCGTAGCCAGATACGTCGAGGCGGCCGAGCACGAAGGGGAAGTTGATCTCCCCCGTCCCCGGCTCGTGGCGGTCTGGGGCATCAGCGACCTGCACGTGGCCGATGCGACCGGCCAGCTGCGTCATCGTCTGCGTCAGGTTCCCCTCCATGCGCTGCATGTGGTACACGTCGTACTGCAGCCGGGCATTCGGCGCGTCGATCTCGTCGAGGACCCGGATCGTCTCGGTGGACGTCGTCAGAAAGAACCCCGGAATGTCGTAGGTGTTCACCGGTTCCACCAGCAGCGTGATCCCGTGCCCGGCCAGCTCGGCGGCGGCGTACCGTAGATTGTCGGCCAGGCAGCGCCGCTGCTCGGAGGGCGGGATCGCCTCGCTGCGCTTGCCGACCAGGCAGTTCAGGCGGGTGCAGCGGAAGCGCCGGGCAAGGTCCACGGCGCGCGAGACACCCGACCGGAATTCCTCCCGGCGTCCCGGGTCGACGGCGATGCCACGGTCGCCGGCGGCCCAGTCGCCCGCGGGCAGGTTGAACAGGACCTGGGTCAGCCGCAGCTCCGTGAGCGCTTTGGCGATGCCGTCGACGTCCTCGGCGTACGGGAACATGTACTCGACCGCGCGAAACCCGCTGTGCGCGGCGGCCTCGAAGCGCTCGAGGAACGGCAGCTCGGTGAACAGCATCGTCAAGTTGGCGGCAAACTTCGGCATCCCCACCCCCCGTTCATCGTTCGTGGTTCGTCGTTCGTCGATACTACCAGTACGACCATGATCGAAGTCTCTCCACGAACGATGAACGAGGAACCGTCAACGTCACTCCAGCCTCCGCGGGACCGCACGACCCTGCAGGCGCGCGTACGACGGCAAGGGCCCGCCCAGCAGCGGCGCCGCGTACTCCACGAACGCCACCGTCACGTCATTGCCGGCCCCGGCGATGAACTCGTCGGGCACCGGGCGTACCTTGTTGGCCACGCGCTCCAGCGGTACCGGGGCGGTTTCGCTGCGGTAGGGATCGCCGGACACCCGCGCGATCGCAATCATCTGGCGGGTCGCTCCCGATACGGCCTGGTCCACGGCGGCGCGGCCCACCCGAACGGCTTCATCGACGTCCACCGGGGATGCCAGGGCCGCGCTGACGCGCTGGATGGTGCCCGGCTTGTCGAACCGCGCCTTGATGCCCAATTCGCCGCTGATGAGCTCGCAAAGCACCCCCGCCGCCCCACCCAGCTGCGGGTGACCGAACCGGTCGGTATCGACCGTCGTCGTCGACGCCGCCAGATACCGCCCGGATTCGTCCTTCTGGCCCTCGCACACCGCGATCACGACGTGGCCGAGGGCCCGGTACACGCGGTCGACGTCGGCGAGGAACGTCTCGCGCCGGAGCGGGCGTTCCGGCAGGTAGATCAGGTGCGGAGCCGCACTTTCGTGCGTGCGGGCGAGGGCCGTCGCGGCGGTGATCCAGCCGGTATCGCGGCCCATCGTTTCGATCACCTTGACGGTATCCACTACGCCGATGGCCTCGGTATCCAACCCCGCATCACGCACGGCGGTGGCCAGCCACCGGGCCACGCTGGGATACCCGGGACAGTGGTCGGTCTCGACGAGATCGTTGTCGATCGTCTTGGGGATGCCGATGACGCGGAGCTCGTAGTCCTCCCGCGTGGCCAGGGCGGCGAGCCGGTCCGCCGTATCCGCGGAATCGTTGCCCCCGATGTACAGGAAATAGCGGATGCCGTGTGCCCGCAGCACGCCCAGGATGCGGTCGTAATCCGCGTCGGCAAGTTTGTAGCGGGACGATCCCAGCGCCGCCGAGGGAGTGGATTTGAGCAGTTCGATGCTCTCGGCGCTCTCCGCGCCCAGATCGACCAGGTCCTCGCGCAGCAGGCCCTGGACGCCGTGGCGCATGCCGTAGATCCCGGTGATGGCCTCATGGCGCGCGGCTTCCTGGATCACGCCGGCCAGAGAGGCGTTGATCACCGCGGTCGGCCCGCCGGACTGCCCGACAACCAACTTACCCTTTAACATTCGATGGAATTCCTCTGCAATTCGTTAATCGTGAATCGTGAATAGTGAATCGCAAACGCACGTGCGCGGATCTGAGCCCTCCGATTCACGAATCACGATTCACGATTCACCTGGTCCTATGATGACCTCGTCCAGTCCGGAGGAGGCCAGCTCGTACTTGCCCTGGATGCCGCGTCCGCGCCTGCGGCGCGGACGGAACGCGCGGCCGAACATCCGGGCCAGCGCCTGCGCTTGATCGGGATAGCGGCCGATCAGGTTGGTGCCCTCGCGGGGATCGTCCACCAGATGGTACAGTTCGTCGGACTCTCCCGACGGCCGTTCAATGTAGCTCCACGTGCCGGTGCGGATGCACCGATCCACACCCTCGTGGTACCCGGTGATGATCGCCTCGCGATGGCCCGGAGCATCCTGCATGACGACGGGGGCGAAACTGCGCCCGTGCATCGCGCTGTGGTCGCCGCCGATCTGCAGCAAATCCAGGCACGTCGGCAGCACGTCCTGAAACTGCACCAGCGCGTCGGAGCGGGTTCCGGCGTGCCGTCCCCCGGGGAGGCGGACCATGCAGGGGACGCGCAGCAGCTCGCTGTACAGCCGGTCGGCGCCCTTGAGGAACTTGCCGTGGTCGTTGAGGGGATGCCCGTGGTCGGCGAGAATCAGCACGATCGAGTCATCCAGATAGCCGAGACCGCCCAGCGCGTCGAAGAACCGCTCCAGGCACGCGTCGACGAAACTGACCTCCCCGGCGTACAGCCCACGGATGTGGCGGATCTCCTCCGGCGATGCCCACCCTGCGCTGGGCCCGCCCATCGGCAGAATCAATCGCGGACCGCGATAGGCCGGATCGCCGTAGGCATCAAACCGCACGGGTGGGTCCCACGGCTCGTGCGGGTCGAAGCAGTCCACCCAGAGGAAGACTTTGTCGTGCCCCCGGTTTCGGCGCAGCCAGGTCACGGCTTCATCCATCACCTGCGCGGCGAACCAATCCTCTTCCGCCCGGAAGCCGTCGGTGTTCGCCAGGAATTGGGCGACCCGGGCGCGCCAGTCGTCCGTGTAGTGGGCGTTGACGTAATCCGCCACCTCCCGCCCCGGCGGAGCCGACTCCCACGGGTCGTACTCCTGGCCCCGGATCCACCGATAGGCGTGGAAGCCGGCGTGGTAGTTCATGCCCGGCGCGCGATAGTGGTAGCAGTCGGAGACCAGCCCGCAGACGTACCCCTCGGCCCGCAGCATCTGGGCGATGGTCAGGTCTCCGGGATCCAGCGGCGCCCACGGACGGAACGGGAGCGCGCGCTGGCCGGTCATCAAGACGTAGCGGGCCGGGATCGTCGGCAGCGATTCGGGGTACGCGTTGGTGAACACCACGCACTCGCGGCTGAACGCGTCCAGGTTCGGCGTGCGCGCCGCGGGGACGTCCGCGAAGGGAGCCCGCCCCTGGTGGTAGCATCCGACGTGATCCTGGCGCAGCGAGTCGAGCACGAGAACAATGAGGTTCATCGGCATGTAGGGTGCGCTTCCGAGTCGTGAATCGTGAATCGTGAATAGTGAATCGCCATGGACCGAGCGAGCGCTATGAAGATCTCGGATTCACGATTCACCATTCGCGATTCACGAGATCAGTCGTGAGAAGCGATCCATCCCGCGGCCCCGCACGTCGGCCAAATAGGCGGCCGCGTCGGCCGCGGTGAACGCGCGGTGCACGATGGCATCAACGGCGAGGGCGACGGCCTGGGGATCGTCCCGGCCGGGAAACGTCACGTTGCGCCCAACCAGGGCACCGCGCACGGTGCCGCCTGCGCGCATCCCCGCGGCGAATTCGGTCAGGATGCCAGTGGGATCCCCACGCGACTCCCCTCCAAGCATCAGGATCGGGCAGGTCGTCGACAGCGCCACGCGGTCGTAGCCCTCGCAGTATGGAATCTTTAACCACGTCAGCGCCGAGGACGCGCCGAGTCCCGACGCGACGCTGACAACCTTGATCAGCGCCTCGGGGGTGCGCAGCATCGTGACCTTCCCATCCTGCCGCTGGACCATGAGCGCTTCCAGGAACACCGGGATCCCCTGGGCGTGACATTCATTGACGGCCTGCACGCAGTACATCATCGTGTCCAGCGACGCGCGCTCGGCCGCGTCGAGGCGAAACATGACTTTGGCCCCGTCCAGACGGTGCGCAACGATCTGCGGGACGGTGAACGCGGTCATGCGGTCGTCCAGCTCGAACGCGGCGCCGGCGAGACCCCCTCGATTCATGCACCCAATCAGCACCTTGTGGTCGAGGAACCCCGGACCCCCCAGTTCCCGGTCGAGCCGGCTGAGAATCAGGAGATCCTCGAGGATGTCGGGTGTCGTCATCAGCCCGTCGAACTCGTCGGCGGTCAGCACGCGCAGGATGCGCGCCAGCAGGTGCCACCGGTTCCCCATCGCCACCGGGTTGTCGCCGACGCCTACCACCATCCGGGCAGGATGATCGGCGGCAAGGATGGCCAGCTTCCCGTCCCGCGTCAGCGCGGGCCGGCGCGAGCGCATGCGCGCTTCCTCCGCGATGGCGTCAGGGCGTGACACCCGCGTGTCGGTGATGCGATCGAACAGCTCGCGCGGCAGGAACGCCTCGGGGTTGAACTGGTACCCATGCAAGTCGTAGGCCAGCGCCATCAGGCCTGCTCCCCCGGCAGGAGATACACGCCGGACGGGCGGAACCGCAGGCGCACGCCCGATCCTGCCGGCAGCGCCCCCCGGCGGTTGAGCGGCTCGGCGACGACCAGCTCACCCGCGGCGGTGTCAATGAGGTACTCGGTTGTCGTCCCCATGAAGAACGCGGTGCGGATCGTCCCGGGCAGGCCGTCGCCGTCGGTGTCGACGTCGATCGTCTCCGGCCGCGCCATCACGGCGACGGCGCCCTGCGGTGCGCCCTCCTGGGCATGCTCGAACACGTATCCGGCCACGGTCACCCGCCCGTGCTCGTGGCGGCCGGGAAGGAGGTTGGCCTCGCCGATGAAATCGGCCACGAACCGTGTGGCCGGACGCTGATAGAGGTCCGACGGTGTCCCGATCTGCTCGACGTGACCCTGGTTCATGACCACGATCACGTCGGAAAGGGCCAGCGCCTCGGCCTGGTCGTGGGTCACGTAGATGCTGGTGATCCCCAGCCGGCGCTGCAGTTCGCGGATCTCGGCGCGGACCCGCTTGCGCAGCTTCGCGTCGAGATTGGACAACGGCTCGTCGAACAGCAGCACCTTCGGTTTCATGACCAGGGCGCGGGCGAGGGCGACGCGCTGCTGCTGGCCCCCGGACAGCTGCGCCGGGTAGCGCGGCCCCACGTGGGGCAGCCCGACCAGGGTCAGGACGTCTGCCACCTGCGCGGCGATGTCGGCAGACCGGAGGCGGGCGATGCGCAGCCCGTAGGCGACGTTCTCGAAGACCGTGAGGTGCGGAAACAACGCGTAGGACTGGAAGACCATCGTCACGCTGCGGTTGCTCGCCGGCAGCGGCGTGACGTCTTCGCCGCCGATCCACACCCGGCCGGACGTGGGGTGTTCGAGCCCGGCGATCATCCGCAGGGTCGTCGTCTTGCCGCAGCCGGACGGGCCGAGCAGCGTCACCAGCCGCCCCGG
>DASYRL010000032.1:0-20475 GCA_036004445.1 bacterium | reverse complement strand
TCGAAGCCGTCGACGTGTGGGGCAAGAAACGCATGTCCTACACGATTGGCAGGCACCGCGAGGGGGTCTTCGTCCACACCCGGTTCGCCCTCGACACCAAGAAACTGGATGAGATCCGGCGCGCGGCCGCGCTCAGCGAGGACGTGCTCCGCGCGACGATTACCACCGCGGTGGGGCCCACTCCACAGCCGAAGACCGCCGCCCCCACGGCAGGACCCGCCCCCGCGCCGGCACCGGTTCCAGTCCAACCCGCAGGTCCCGAGCAGAGCTCCGAGGCGGAGCAGCCCGCACCGGCGCCTGAGGCGGGACCGCAGGCCCAGCGCAATGTCGAGGGACCGGAGGCCTAGCGGCGCGTGCTGAACCGCATCATCTTGATCGGACGGCTGACGCGCGATCCTGAGCTGCGGTACGTTCCCAGCGGGCAGCCGGTTGCGAGCTTCACGCTCGCGGTGGATCGGCCGTTCGTGAACCAGCAGGGCGAGCGTGGGACGGATTTCATCGACATCGTCGCGTGGCGGCGGCTCGCCGAGCAGGTGACCACGCATCTGAGCAAAGGCCGCCTGGTGGCCGTGGAAGGCCGCCTGCAGATTCGCTCCTACGAAACGGCGGACGGACAGAAACGCAAAGTGGCGGAAGTCATCGCCGACGGCGTGCGCTTCCTTGATCGCAAAACCGCCGGCGCCGCGGCGGGCGCTCCTGAAACCGGCATGCCGCCGGCGGAAGGCGACGCTGCCGATGGCTCGGGCGAGGACGACGTTCCGTTTTAGGAGGATCGGGAATGCCAGAAGTACGACCGAAGAGAGAATGGCGCGGCCGCCGGCCGAAGCGAAAAAACTGCACGTTCTGCAGCGAGAAGGCGGAGTTCATCGATTACAAGGACGTCGGCCGGCTGCGGCGCTTCGTGACCGAGCGCGGGAAGATTCTGCCGCGGCGGATTTCGGGGAACTGCGCCCGCCACCAGCGCGTCCTGGCGACGGCGATCAAGCGAGCCCGCGAGCTGGCGCTGCTGCCCTACACGGCGGAGTAACTTCAGCAAACGAGCAAACAAGCAAACAAGAGCTGAGTTTGCCCGTTTCCCCGTTCGCTCGTTTGCGTAGTTAGGGTCTTCGATGACCACTCGCAGTCCGTCGGCCCGAGGCCTTACCGAAGGCGCCATCCTCGCCGCGCTGGTGGCGCTGCTCGCCGTGGCGACCCGATATCTCCCCGTGCTCGGCCTCGCCGCGGGCTTCGTCTGCCCGCTTCCCCTCTCCGCGCTGGTGATCCGCCATGGCCTGCGCGCCGGAATCCTCGCGGCATTCGTGGCCGCCGCGATCGGCGGCATCATCGCCGGACCGCTGGTGGGCGCGGGGATCTTGCTCGCGTTTGCGCCGCTGGGCCTGATCCTCGGCGTCGGAGCGGCCCGGGGTTGGTCCGCGGGTCGCATCGTTCTTGCCGGCAGTATCATCGCCACGGCGGGCATCCTGGCCAACCTTGGTATCGCCTTGGCGTTGGGAGACGTCAACCCGTACGTCGTGATGATCGAGAGCCTGCGGGAGAGCCAGCAGATGGTGACCCAGTTCTACCAGGGCCTGGGGCTCTCGCGGGAGCAGATCGAGCAGGCCTCTGGCCCGATGCGCCAGGCCCTCGAGCTGATGCCGCGGTTGATTCCGCTGCTGGTGGTTGCCGGCGGGATGATGGCCGCCTACCTCAACCTGGTCGTCGGCCGCCCCATACTCGGCCGGTTTGGATATCGGCTCCCGCAATTGCCCCCAATCCGCGACTGGCAGATCCCCCCCATGTTCATGTGGGTATTCGTGCTGGGATTCGTGCTGTCCGCGTGGGGACGTCTGTGGTCCACGATGCTGGAAACCGCCGGGTTCAACCTGGGGATGCTGATGCAGTTTGCCTTTGCGCTGCAGGGACTGATCGTCGGCTGGGTGCTGATGGAGCGGTACCGTGCGCCGGCCTGGCTGCGCTGGGTGGTGACGTTTCTCTCCCTGACCAACCCGCTGCTTTCACTGGTGGCGTTCTTCCTGGGCCTGGCCGATTCGGCGTTTCTCCTTCGCGAGCGCTGGCGGACAGCCGCGCCCGACGTGCGGGTTTCCTAGGAGAGAGCGGATGAAGGTTATTCTTCTTCACGATGTCGCCGGGCTGGGGCGCGTCGGAGCGGTGAAAGAGGTCAAGGAGGGCTATGCCCGCAACTTCCTGCTGCCGCGAGGGCTGGCGCAGGAGGCCACCGAGGGCGCGCTGCGCGTGCTGCGCGAGAAGCAGCAGTCGCAGCAGGACCGCGAGGATCACCGGCAGTCCGAGGCGCGCACCCTGGCGGCCGCCCTGGAGAAGTCCGTCGTCGAGGTCAAAGCGCGCGCCGGAGAAGGCGGACGTCTGTTTGGGTCGGTGACGGCTCAGGACATCGCGGACGCCATCACCGCGCGCGGGTATAACGTCAGCAAGAAGCAAGTCGAGCTGGAGGACCCGATCCACACCGTGGGGTTCTTCAAGGTTCCGGTGCGCGTGGCGCCGGGCGTGCTGGCGCGGGTCGACATCAACGTCGTGGGCGCGCAGTAGCGAATGCGACAGGTGCGGCGTCCCCGGCCGGTGGTCAATCCGACCGGGCGGATCACGGAGCGGGAATCGCTGCGGCGGCGGACGGCGGCGCTGTTCGGCGTGCTCGGCGGATTGTACGGCGCCGACAAGCTGAACCGCCGGGCGGAGAAGCTCGGCGCCCTGAAGCTGATGCGCAGTCGCCAGCTTCCGCGGCGCGTGCTGGCGCTGCAGCGGCTGATCTATGACGATGCGTCCCTGCACGCGGTGCCCCGGGAATCGGAGATCGCGGTCATCCTGGAAGACGCGCAGGAGCGCATTGCCGACCTCATGGCGCAAAAGACGGTCGGTGACGAACTGCAGCGCCGGGTGGCCGACCGCATGCGCGAGCGTCAGGAAGAATACCTCCGCGAGATCCGGCTGCAGCTGCTCCAAGAGCTGGGGACTCCCGAGACGCCGGCGACGCAGCGGAAGCTCGACGAGCTCGATCGCCTCGACCGGATCGGGCTGGCCAAGACCGCGCTGGAGGCGTTCCGTCCCAAGAAACTCTCGCAGGTCGTCGGCCAGGAGCGCGCGATCCGGTCCCTGCTGTCGAAGCTCGCCGTCCCGTTCCCGCAGCACGTGATCCTCTACGGGCCGCCCGGTGTGGGCAAGACGACCGTCGCGCGGCTCGCGCTCGAAGACGCGAAGAAACTGCCCCACACGCCGTTCAGCAAAGACGCGGCGTTCGTCGAAGTCGACGGCTCCACACTGCGGTGGGACCAGCGGGAAGCCACGAATCCGCTGCTGGGCTCGGTGCATGATCCGATCTACCAGGGCAGCCGCCGCGACTTCGCCGACCTCGGCATCCCCGAACCCAAGCTCGGCCTCGTCACGCGCGCCCACGGCGGTGTCCTGTTCATCGACGAGATCGGCGAGCTCGACGCGGTCCTGCAGGCCAAGCTGCTGAAAGTGCTGGAAGATAAGCGCGTGTTCTTCGAGTCCAGCTACTACGACCCGGAAAACCCGCACCTGCCGGCATACGTGCGGCGGTTGTTCGACCGCGGCGCGCCGGCGGACTTCGTCCTCATCGGGGCGACGACGAAAGAGCCGGACGAGATCAGCCCCACGCTGCGCAGCCGCTGCGCGGAGGTCTTCTTCGACTCGCTCTCCCAGGAGGACGTGCAGAAGATCGTCCGGCAGGCCGCGCGCCGCGTGCCCGTGGAGCTGGGCACCGACGTGCCGCGGCTGATCAGCGAGTATACGGTCGAAGGCCGCAAGGCGGTGAACCTGCTGGCCGACGCGTTCGGCGTGGCGCTTTACCGAAAGCGGCCGGCGCTGCGCCGCCGGGGCCGGTCGAGTCGCGGGCGCCCGCGGATTACGGGGAAGGATCTGCTCGAAGTCGTCCGGACCGGGCGGCTGTCGGCCAGCGCGCCGGTGAAAGCCTCAGACGTCGCGCAGATCGGCCGGATCTTTGCGCTGGGGGTCGTCCAGTACGTCGGATCGGTCATCGAGATCGAGGCGACCGCATTTCCCGCCGGACAGCGACGGCGCGGGACGATCCGGTTCAACGAGACGGCGGGCTCGATGGCCAAGGACTCGGTGTTCAACGCCGCGTCGGTCATCCGCAAGATCGCGGGCATCGACGTCGCCAACTACGACGTCCACGTCAACGTGATCGGGGGCGGGCAGATCGACGGACCCAGTGCCGGCGTGGCGGTGGTGCTGGCCATGCTCAGCGCGTTGCAGCGTCGTCCGGTGCGGCAGGACGTGGCCGTGACCGGCGAGGTCTCCATCCAGGGCAAAATCAAGCAGGTCGGCGGCATTCCCGAGAAGATCACCGGCGCGCGGCAGGCCGGGATGCGCAAGATCATCATCCCGGAGGAGAACCGCCAGGATGTGCCGCTGGACGTCAAGGGGATCGAGGTTGTGTTTGCCGCGACGATCGAGGACGTTCTGACTCACGTCCTCGTCCGCCGGCGCGCCCGCGGTTCACACTGAACCCACAGCTTACTCACTGCTTCCGAACAGGTAGATCGCAGCTAACCTCCAGGTTTCCCCGAAGGGTTGCCTCGGCCATCCCAGAAACCTCAAGGGTCATCGTTTACGTCATTGACTCAGATGGGCTGTCCTGCGGCGTTGACAGCAAACATTTGTTCGTATAGTATCGAGGCAGGCACGAACGGAGGTTCGGTGTGTCTATTGTAGCGCCGGTCGAAAGGGTACCTCCCCAGAATCTGGAGGCGGAGCAGGGCGTGCTGGGGTCGATGCTCCTCGACCGCGACGCGATTGCCCGCGTCGTAGAGATGCTCCGCCCCGAGGACTTCTACCGGGATGCGCACCGCCGAATTTACGATGCGGTTGTCGAGCTCTTCGAGCGCGGCGAGCCCGTCGACCTGATCACGATCACCGACCGTCTGCGCGACAAAGGCCAGCTCGACGACGTCGGCGGCGCCTCGTACGTGACGGGGCTCCTCAACTCGATCCCCACCGCGGCCAACGTGGAGTACTATGCCCGGATCGTCCTGCAGAAGTCGATGCTCCGGCAGCTCATTGCCGCCGGCACGCAGATCACACATCTGGGATTCGAAGGCGAGAACGATGTCGAGCTCCTAATCGATCGCGCGGAAAAGCTTGTATTTAGCATTGCAGACCGACGAATGCTCCAACAATTTCTCCAGATGCGCGATCTGATTGTCGAGAGTTTTGGACGAATTGAACAACGCTTTCAGAAGAAGCAAGCTATCACCGGGGTGCCTACCGGATTCTACGATCTTGACATAAAGACGGGAGGCCTGCAGCCATCGGATCTGATTATCGTTGCGGCCAGACCAGGTATGGGCAAATGTCTGAAGTATGATGCGGAAGTCACGGACGCGAAGACGGGGGAAGTCTGCACGATTCAGGAGATCGTTGGGCGAAAGACCGCCGCGCTGTGGGCGGTTACCGAGCATGGGACGCTGACCGCGGTTTCCCCCTCGCAGTTTGTCGACGACGGCATCAAACCTGTCTATCGCGTGCGCACCGGGACCGGGCGCGAGGTGGAGACCACGCTCTCCCACCCCTTCCTGACCCCCCACGGTTGGCGGCGGCTGGAAGACCTCCGCGCCGGCGACGCGATTGCGGTGCCGGGCCGGCTGCCCGTATTCGGACAACTCGATCTGCCGGCGTACGAGGTGAAGCTGCTGGCGTACCTGTTTGCCGGGACGATGCCGACCTCCGCCGTGCTGGCGACCGACTACGCCGATGCCGTTGCCGTCGGCGAGGCCATTCGCAGCGCGACGCGGACGGTCCGAGACGCTGCTCCACCGGTTCTCACGCCGGGGGAGGGTATCGCCCTCCCTGTCGAGGGCGGGTCTGAGGCTGAGGTGGTCGGCGTGCTGCGTGCGCGCTATCCGGCGCTGTCTGGACCCGCCGATCAACGCCATCTGCCCGCGCTGATCTTTACGCTGCTGCGGAGCAAAGTGCAGTTGCTCCTCTCGCGGCTGCTCGCCTGTGTGAGCACGGTGAAGACCGACCCTGACGTGGTGGTGCGCAGTGTCTTTCCGTCGGCGCGGATGGCCCGTCAGGTGCAGCACCTGCTGCTGCGGTTCGGGATTTTCGCGACGCGCCAGGAGGCCGCGCTGGTGTGTTCCGGAGACGTCGCCCGCAGCCTGTTCCGCGAGGTGGGGGTGCTGGGGTGGGAGCGGCTGCGCACCTGGGCCCGGCACGACCAGGGCCGGCTGCTGGCCGACGGCGACCTGCGCTGGGATGCGATCGCCACGATCGAGTACATCGGCGATGTGCACGTCTACGACCTAACCATTCCCGTCCTGCACAATTTCGTGGCAAATGACGTCTGCGTCCACAACACAACACTTGCGTTAAACATCGCGCAGCATGCAGCGATAAGAGAAGGAACGCCGATCGCTATTTTCAGTCTTGAGACGTCGAGCCAGCAGTTGGTAGAACGGCTGATGAGCAGCGAATCAGGAGTCGATGGAACGACCTTGCGTTCCGGTTTCTTGAAGGACGAGGACTGGCAGAAGCTGTCCAGAGCAATGGGAAGATTGTCCGAGGCGCCGATCTACATCGACGATGCGTCAAACATTTCTGTCCTCGAAATGAGAGCAAAGGCGCGGAAGCTGAAAGCTGAGAAGGGTCTCGGGCTCATCGTCATTGACTATATACAGCTCATTCAATCATACAAGAGGACGGAGAATCGAACCCAGGAGATTTCTGATATTGCGCGTTCGTTGAAGTCTTTGGCGAAAGAGTTGCGAGTGCCGATCATCGCGATCTCGCAGCTCAGTCGTGCGGCCGAGCTGACGGGGAAGAGACCACAGCTCTCACATTTGCGTGAGAGCGGGGAAATTGAGCAAGTCGCCGATCTGGTGTTGTTTATCTACCGTGAAGACTATTACGATCCGAATACGCCCAAGAAGGATATTGCGGAGATAATAATCGCCAAACACCGAAATGGTCAGTCAGGTATCAATGTCGAATTGCTCTTCCAGAAAGAAACCACACTGTTTCGCAGCATCGACAAGAAGCACTAGGTTCTTGATGTTTCAAACCGCGCGCCGCGGTGAGTAGTCTTTTTGCACTACTGTCCGCCCTGCTGTTCGCCGGCAATGCCGTCTGCGTCCGGCTGTCGCTGCGCGGGTCGACGTCGGCCACGGCGGTCATGGTCTCGGTCGTCACCAACCTCGGCGCGCTGTGGTTGCTGGCCGCGGTCGGCGGGTCGCTGTCGCACCTGGCGACCGGCGCGACGCTGGTGTTCCTTGCAGCGGGGCTGTTCGCGCCGGCGCTGGCGCGGCTCACCTACTACGAGAGCATCAACCTGATCGGGGTGGCCCGCGCCGCGACCATCAGCAATACGACGCCGTTGTTCTCGGCGGTGCTCGCGGTCCCGATCCTCGGCGAGCAGCTGACCTGGGCGGTCGCCGCCGGGACCGTGCTGGTGGTCGTCGGCGTCGCCCTCACGTTCCGACCGGACGCTGGGTCCGCGGCGGAGCCTGTTGCGCCGCCGGACGCCGCGGAGCGCCGCACGCGCACGCTGGGCCTGCTGCTCGCGCTCAACACGGCGGTGATGGCGAGCATCTCGTTCATGCTGCGGAAATACGGGCTGCGCCTGCTGCCCGATCCGAACCTCGCCGCGGCGCTGACCGTGACGGGATCACTGGTGACC
This sequence comes from bacterium, assembly GCA_036004445.1. Taxonomy (GTDB): domain Bacteria; phylum Sysuimicrobiota; class Sysuimicrobiia; order Sysuimicrobiales; family Kaftiobacteriaceae; genus DASXUC01. The sequence goes on along the minus strand of DASYRL010000032.1, from coordinate 12,806 downwards.
CTCGTGCCGTATCTCGGCATCCGGCGCCGGCGGTACCCGCTGCGCGCGACCCGCAACAGCTTCATCTACCTGATCGCGGGCGGGGTGCTCTCGACCGGGGGCTTCCTTGCGTACTACCTGGCCCTCAACCTGGGCGACGTCGTCCGCGTCACGCCGTTGAGCAACACCAGCCCGCTGTTTGCCGTCTTACTGCTGCTGGTGTTTCACGAGGTCGAATGCCTCACGCGCAGCGCCATCGCCGGCGCCGTGATCGCCGTCGCGGGTATTCTGCTTGTGCTGATCGGATAGAAATCGGGGAACGCGGAGTTGGTCTCCGCGTTCCCGCGTTCCCTCTTCCCGCGTTCCCGTCAGTTGATCTTATCCAGTTCCTCCGCGACGGCCTCGACCAGCGGCTCCAGCGTTTCCGCGTCGAACTGGAATTTCGCGCCCGCCGCGGCAAACAGCTCCGGCAGCGGCCGCGACCCGCCCAGTGCGAGCGCCTGCCAGTACCGTTCGACCGCCGCACGGTGGTCGCGGCGGCTGGCCGCCCACACCTGCAGGGCTCCCGTTTCCGCGAAGCCGTATTCGATGTAATAGAAGGGCACCGTGTACAGGTGCAGCTGTGCCTGCCAGCGATAGGCCTGCGCTTCCTGCAACCCGGTCCAGTCCGGCGTACCGTTGTGGGTGGCGCCGTCGAACCGGTTCTGCACCGCCAGCCACGCCTCGACCCGCTCCCGCCGGGTGTGCCCCGGATGGGTGTAGACCCAGTGCTGGAACGAGTCGATGATCGCCACCCACGGCAGGATCATCACCGCATCCTCGAGCGTGTTCTTCCGCGACCGGGCGTAGTCGTCCGGGTTTCGATAGAACACGTTCAGATGCGGGGCGGCGAGCAGCTCCATGCCCATCGACGCGACCTCCGCAAACTCCAGCGGGGCGTGGCGGTAGTGCAGGAGTGGTTCCTCCCGCGCGGCGAGCATGTGGAACGCGTGGCCGCCCTCATGGAGGAGCGTCCGGATGTCATCGTCGCGACCGACGGCGTTCATGAAGATGAACGGCCACCGCCGCTCGTGGAGGCTGCTCTGGTAGCCGCCGGGCGCCTTGCCTTTGCGGCTCTCCAGATCCAGCAGCTGCTCGTCCGACATGAATCTGAACTGCGCACCCAACTCCGGATCGACACGGCTGAAGATCTCCACGGTGCCGTTGACGAGCTCGCCGGCATCGGAGAACGGCCGCAGCGGTGGGCGGCCCTGCGGATCGACCAGCAGATCCCACGGGCGGATCGCGTCGACACCCAACCGCTTTCGCCGTTCGGCCATGATCCGCCGCACCAACGGCATGACCGCGCGCTCCACGCCCTCGTGGAACCGGAAGCAGTCCTCCGGGGTGTAGTCGAACCGCCGGCGCCGCTTGAACGCGTAGTCGCGATAGTCAGAAAATCCGGCATTGCCGGCGATCTGCTGGCGCAGCGCCAGCAGCTGATCGTAGAGGTCATCGAGCAGGTCTTTGTCCCGCAGACGCCGGTCGGTGACGAGCTGCCAGACCTCCTGGCGAACCGCCCGGTCTGTTTCGTCCAGGTATTTGGCGGCCTGCTGCAGTGTGAGCTCCTGGCCCTGGTAGGTCACCGTCATCGCGCCGGTGACCTTCTGGTACTCCTTGGCCAGCAGCGCCTCTTGAGTCTCCAGCGGTACGTTCTCCTCGCGGAAGAGTTTCACGTCATTGTCGATCACCCGGTCCATCACCCCGTACCGGTCCATGTCGAGCTGGCCGCGGTGGGGACTGCCGAGGTATTTGAGCTGCAGGGCCTGGCCCAACGGCTTGATCTTCGGGTCGATGTGCTCGACGAAGTGCTGGTAGGCGGCTTCCCGTGTCTTGTCGTCGGTCTGCTGCGTCATCGCGATATATCGCCGGGCTCGTTCTTCCGCGATGACCGACGTCAGTTCGGAGCTGTCGACGAGCCACCGCTCCAGGTCGTCCGCCGAGGTGATCGGGCGGTCCAGCAGTTCCTTGAAGAGCGGCTCGATCTGGCTCCACTCTCCCATGTCGGCATCCCGGGGGACGAACCGGCGTGGAAACGGGCGTCGAGGGTCGACGTGCATCATCTTTTGCACTGTGTGGGACCTCCTGGTTTGCCATGTACCGGAGCGATGCGACTGGTCCATGGTAGGCTACAACGGGAATCAGCTCTGTGAGAAATCCTTCTACGGGGATGGAACCACGTACCTTCATGCGGCCGGGTCTTTTGGTCGTGGTCATCTGCGCGCTGCTCATCGGGACGACCTCGCTGTGGGCCGCAGCCCCGCCGCCCCGGCTGGCCCTGTGGATGGAAACGTCGGCGAACCTCCGCGCGCTGAGTACCCGGGAGGGCATCGCGGCGGTGATGGAGCGGGCCCGGGCCGCGGGCATCACCACGGTGATGCCGGAAGCCAAGAATGCCTGGGGCTTCGTCACCTATCGCAGCGATTTTGCTCCGCTGATCGGATCGTCCCCGGTGCCGCGCAGCAGCCCTCCGGCGTATCCAGCGCCCCGCACCTGGTATCCTCCGGATTTTGACCAGCTGCAGGTGGTCATCGAAGAAGCGCACCGGCGCGGGCTCCGGGTGCACGCCGCGGTGAACGTCTTCGGGGAAGGGCTGGTCGCTTTTCGCGTCGGGACGCTGTTCGAACGGCCGCAGTGGGCCGCGGAGCACCTCGCCGCCGGCGGCGGGACCGTTCCATCGACCCGGTTTGGCGACATCGCGTTCGCCAACCCTGGACTCCCCGAGGTCCAGCTCTACGAGCTGGCGGTCATCGGTGAGGTCGTCCGGCGCTACGACGTCGACGGCCTCATCCTCGACCGCATCCGCTATCCGCACGCCACCGCCGACGTCTCCGACGCCAGCCGCGGCGAGTTCGAGCGGTGGCTGGGCCATCCCGTTGCCCTCTGGCCCGATGACGTGGTCCGCGTCGACGGCGAGGGCATCGTCCGGGGTCCTCTGTTCCGGCAGTGGATCGCGTGGCGGGCGCAGATCCTACAGCGTTTCGTCCGCGCGGCCGAGCGGGTCGTGCACCGGCTGAAACCGCACCTGGCGTTCTCCGCGTACGTGGGCGCGTGGTATCCCGCCTACTGGCGTGAAGGGCTGAACTGGGGCGCGGCGGAAACGGCCGTGAACCTGGATTGGATGAGCGCCCAGTGGCGCGATGCCGGCACGTCCGGGATGTTCGATTACCTGATGGCCGGCCTCTACTATCCGCACATCGCGCGGCTCGATGCCCTACGCGCCGGCGCGCCGATGTGGATGAGTATCGAAGGCGGCGCGCTGCTCGTCGACGAGGTGATCGCCGGGCGGACGCAGCCCGTCGGAAGCCTGCTGCTCTCGATGTTCGAGGGAGAGCCCGAGCGGTTCCGCATCGCGCTGGAGCGCACCTTGCGCCTGACGCGCGGCGCAATGCTGTTCGACTTGGTCTTCGTGGATCGCTACGACTGGTGGTCGCTCCTCGCCGACGCCGCGCGGTGACCGCTATCCCTCGTGAATCAACGACGTGATCGTCCGCACGGTCTCGTCGGTCGTCACAGAGGCGCGAAGTGGGGGAAGCCCGCCGGCGCGGGCGGCCGCCGCGGCCAGATCCAGCCGTCCCTGGTCGGCGGCCAGCGCAGTTCCCCGCTCGTGATGGTAACGGGCCAGATACACCTGCTCCGTCTGCCCGGGGGTCGGAATCAGTACGGCGGCGCGCCGTAGTTCGGCGAGGTCCATGATCGTCGAGTATCCGGCCCGGCCGACGACGATCTGCGCCCGGTTCATCATCTCTTCCTGGCCCGCCCGGTCGAGATATCCGTAAACCTCAGTGTTCCCGACGCGGCTGTGGGCGCGCGTACCCGGCGCGCCCAGCGCCACGACCGTGCGCAGGCGCAGCGAGGGCAGCTGACGGACCACCGTCCGCTCGAGGATCGACCGCTGTGGTTCCGGTCCCGACAGCGTGACGAACAGGTCCACGTCCTGGGGCAGAGCGCGGCGCCGCAGCCGCGAGAGGATGCCGGCGTAGACGACGCGCCGGGCCGGAAACACCTCGAGGCGGTGCGCGAGATCGCCGCTGAGCCGGTCCTCTCGCGTGTCGGGTACAATGACCGCGCGCAGGTGACCGAGCCACCGGTAGTTGAACGCCTCGAGCTGCCGTTCCAGGAAGCTGATGCGGGCCGGAGCAATGGAGTGCAGCCCGTGCGCGATGTGAAAGGTGGGCACGCCGGGATGCTGCACGCCGAGCCGGTTGTCCGACACGATCCGGTCAAAGCGGATCGATCCGGCCAGCCGCGCCGTCCATTCCCGCTCCCGCCGCAGGGCCGCCAGCATCCATGGAATCGCGGCGCCGGTCCGTAGGTAGAAGCCCCACGCCGAGCGGCTGACCGTCTGAGGCACGTCGGGCCAGTCGAGGAATTCGACGCGCCCGTCCAGATCGTCGCGCAGCACCTGGAGGGCAGGACCGGTGGAGATGACGGTGACGTCGTCGCCTCCGGCGGCCAGCGCTGCGATGACCGACAGGCTGCGCGTAGCATGTCCCAATCCCCAGGACCCGACCGCATACAGGATGCGCATGGCGCTGCTCGAAGGGGAGCTGAGCCGTATGAAAGACGCCCTTCACTATCTCGTCGCCACCACCTTCGGGATCGGCACACGGCTGGCGTTCGACCTCCACGTGGAGGGGCTGGCGCGGTATCGACAGCGGCCGTCGACGCTGGTGGTCGTCAACCACAAACGGGATTCCGACAGCATCACCGTTCCGCCGCTGCTGATTTTCAACGGCGTCCACCCGATCCGCCCGATGTGGTTCGCAGGCCGCGAGGACATGTTCGTGACGGGGTTCCTCGGGCTGCAGCCCCCCATCCCGGCCCCGCTGCGTCCTGTTCTCGCCCGGACAAACTTGACCCGTGTGCTCTACGCACTGCACATCCTGCCGATGCGCCGGTTCCCCGAGCGGACGGTGCACGAAGCACTCGATGAATTCGTGCGCGTCGCCGGCGATCGTCCGGTGTCGGAGGTCCTCGCCTCGCAGGAGATCCAGACGCTCCCCGCCCCCGGATTGAGGGAGGGGATGGTGTCCAACCTCCTGGCGTGGCGGAACCGGTCGTGGTGGCTCCAGAAAGCGTCGCTGCGGGTATTTCTGCCGGTCTGGCAGCATGAGCTGGCCGCGTTACAGCGCGATGTGGTCGATCGCCAGCTGCGTGCGATGGCGGCCGTGCTGGATCGAGGCGACGCGCTGTACCTGGCGGCGGAAGGGGTGCTCTCCTCTGACGGGCGGCTGCAGCAGTTCAGAGCCGGGCTGCGCCGGATCCTCGCGCTCACGCGGTCGGCCGTGCGCTGCCTCCCCGTGGGCATCGTGTACGACTTCATGCGGCCTGGCCGCCTGCGGGTCTTCATCACCGTCGGTGAGGAGGTGCCGCCGGCGGCGTCCGCCGCGGAGATGGAGAGGCGAGTCCGGGCGGCCGTGGCGGCGCTCAACACCATGACGGTCTCGCAGATCGGCAGCCGGATCCTGTGGGATCTCGTGGCTGGCGGAGCCGATACGATCGGCCGCGGTCGGCTGGAGTCCGCTGTGCGAGAACTGGCGGCCGCGTTGCGGGACGACAGCGTGCGGGTCGATCCGGCGCTGCTCGACGCCGGCGCGACGGCCCGGGTCGACGGCTACGTGGCGTACCTGACGCGGCGTGGAATCCTGCTGGAGCACCGCGGCGACCTGCTGATCGATGCGCCGTATCTCCTGCGCGTGCCGGCCGCCGACCGGCAGAACCCGGTGCGATATGCGGTCAATGAGCTGGAGTCGGTCCGAACGACACTGCGGGAACAGGGAACAGGGAGCAGGGAACACACAGCAGGCAGTACGCAGTAACCGTTCCCTGTTCGCCGTTCCCCGTTTGCGCCCGCCCGTCAGCTCGTTTGAGGGATGCCCATCACGTGAAACCCGCTGTCGACGAAAATGGTGTTTCCGGTCACGGCGCGCGCGAGGTCGCTGGCGAGGAACACGGCCACGTCGCCCACCTCATCCTGGGTAATGTTGCGGCGCAGGGGCGCCATCTGTTCGGTGATGTCCTGCAGTTTTGAGATGCCCTTGACCGCGCTGCCCGCGAGTGTTTTCAGCGGCCCGGCGGAGATGGCGTTGACGCGGATGCTCTGCGGGCCCAGTTCCGACGCCAGGTAGCGGACTTCCGCTTCCAGCGCCGCTTTGGCGATCGCCATCACGTTGTACCCCGGCACGACGCGGTCCACCGCGTTGTACGTCAGCGTCAGGATGCTGCCGCCGTCGTGCATGAGCGCGACGGCGCGCCGCGCGGTGGGGAGCAGCGAGTAGGCGCTGATGTCCAGCGTCAGCGCGTAGCCGTCGCGGGACACCTCGTGCAGTGGCCGCTGCAGGTCGTCGCGGTTGGCAAACGCGAGGCAGTGCACGAGCACGTCCAGCTGCTCCCAGGTGCCGCCGATCCCTGCGAAGACGCCTTCGATTTGGTCGTCCTTGCCCACGTCGCAGGGATAGGTCTGAAAGGCGGTGCGCCCGCCGATCGTGTCGAGGAGTTCATCCAGGTTTTCTCTCAGGCGGTCGGTCTGGTACGTGAACGCGAGCTCCGCGCCTTCGCGGTGAAAGGCCGTGGCGATGCCCCACGCGATGCTGCGCTTGTTGGCGACGCCCATCACCAATGCACGCTTGCCCTTGAGGAGCATGACGGTCCTCCAACTACGGGATCACAGGGATCACGGGGATCACGGGGATCACGGGGATCGGCGTGCCGGTGCTCAAGTTCCCGTTGATCCCTTTGATCGCTCTGATCCCGTCTTTTCAATATAGCGTATCAGCCCCAGCACGCTCTGGTGGACCGGCATGATCACTTCGTACCGTGCGCTGCTGCCGGGGCCGTCGGCGGCGTCGATCTCCTCCATGGCTTCCCGCTTCACCTGCTCCGTGATGGCCGTGGGATCCATCCCGGCGGCCAGCGCCTCGCGCACGCGGTCCACCATCCGGTCGATCCTCGTGGCGAGCTGGTCGAAGAGTTCGGCCACCCAGGTCTGCGGCCCGAAGTGTGTGAGCAGCAGGCGCGACGGCGCCAGCGCCTGCAGCCTCGTCAGGGACGTCTTCCAACTCTGGACGTCGAAGTCCGGCGGCGGCGTCGGCGGCCGGACGTACCGCGAGTTAGGGAGGGCGACGCCGGCTACGTCGCCGGTGAACAGGTCGCCGGAGCGCTCGTCAAAGAACGCGTGATGGTGCCGGGCGTGGCCGGGCGTGTCCACGGCCCGCAGCCGGCGCGATCCCAGCTCCAGGGTGTCGCCGTCGGCGACCGCATGCACGCGTTCCCCTGGGGTCGGTGCCGGTGCGCCCAGCAGCCGGTCCAGGTCGTCCCCGTAGAGGCGCCGGGCGCTTGTGATCAGTCTCGCCGGATCGATCAGGTGCGGCGCGCCGATCGGGTGCACGTAGATCTGCAGATCGGGCAGCCGCCGGGCGAGCGTCCCCGCGGCGCCGGCGTGGTCGAGATGGATGTGGGTGACGGCGGCCGCGCGCAGCTCACGCGGGTTCACTCCGGCGTCGCGGATTCCTTCCAGCACCGCGTCGGCGGCGGTGGCGGGACCGGTTTCGATCAAGGCCGGCCGGTCGCCCAGCAGCAGGTACACCCCGACCGCTTCCGGCGTGTGGGTGTAGCCCGTGTCGATGAGGACCAGATCGGGGGCGAGTTTCCGGATGTGCGCCATCCGAGTTTGTCGGACTCGGCTATTCGACGGGGGCGATCTGCTTGGGATTCAAGCCGTGCCCGACGACCGGGTAGGCTTGGCCGGTCGCGGGGTCTACCAGGCGGATGTTGTCCAGGTACAGCCGCGGGGTCGCCCACAGCGACTTCATCGCGTCCGACAGCGACATCTCGTTGTAGCGGTCCGGCCAGAGTTTCTTCAGCAGGCGTTTGACCTCGGGCGCGTACTTCGTGCTCATCGCCGGGAAGATGTGGTGTTCGGTGTGGTGGCTGAAGTTCGAGTGAAAGACGTCCAGAAACCTCGGCACGATCAAGGTGAGCGAGCCCTTCAGCGGGTCGTCATCCTCCAGCAGCGGGTTGAGATGATGGTTCGTGGCGATATAGGACATCAGCACGAAGTTGCTGACCAGGAGCGGGACGACGTAGAAGAGCGGCAGGTGGCGCCATCCCAGCAGCACGGTCACCGCCGCCCAGAAGACCAGCGGCAGGAGGGATTGGATGATGAGCCTCAGGCGTCCCCGTCCGGAGGCCGCCCGCAGGTGGTTCCTGAGCACGATCGCAGCATGGACGTTCAGCCAGACGCTGAGGAGCAGAAAGAAGCGGATGCTGCGGATCGGCACCAACCGGTGCAGGATCTGCACCGATCTCCGTTCCTGATAATCCTCGATGGTGCTCGTGGCGTCCGGATCCCGTCCGTGAATCTGCGTGTTCCCATGGTGCTCGGCGTTGTGCCACTGCCGCCACAGCAGCGGCGCCACGGCGTGCGGCAGCAGGCAAATGCCGCCGAGGAGGTCGCGCAGCCAGGGCCGGCGAGTCACCGCGCCGTGCATGATCTCGTGGCCCAGGAATCCCAGCGACGCGAACGACATTCCGATGACCAGCGCGATCGCGAACCGCAGGGCCACGGGCAGCGTGGTCATGGTGACGAGCAGAATCCCGCCGGAGGCGACCGCGATGTACGGGATCATCCACAGCGCGCGGTAGCCCACCGGACGGAAGTAATGGGCGGGGAGCCGGCGCCGGAGCTCCTGCGCGTACACGCGGTGCGGATTGGTGCCCGCAGCGATATTCATAGAGCGATTCTCCTCTCGCCGGCAGGCGTCGGATTGCGGAGGGACTGGTGACGGGACGGCCGGGCTAGGTCGCCCGGACGTTGACGGCTTGTGGACCCTTTTGGCCCTGCGTGACCTCGAACTCGACCTTCTGACCCTCGTTCAGCGTCTTGAACCCGTCGGACTGGATCGCCGAGTAGTGGACGAAGAGGTCCTTCCCTCCGTCGTCGGGAGTGATGAACCCGTACCCTTTCTCGGGGTTGAACCACTTGACTGTTCCGCTGGCCATCGACCCTGACACCTCCAGCAATCTCTGTAACGGATAGCAGTTCCGTGTGAATGCGACAGAGTCCTCCCCTCGGCCGGCTTTGCGGGTACAATGGTGCGGTGCCCATTCTCACCGTGCAGGACATTACGAAAACCTACGCCGGGGAGGCCGTGTTCAGCGGCGTCACCTTCTCGCTCGAACCGAGGGAGCGGGTCGCACTGATCGGCCGCAACGGCAGCGGCAAAACCACGCTGCTGCGCCTGCTGGCGGGGCTGGATGAACCCGATCGCGGACGCATCACGCTGGAACCATGGGCCCGTTGCGCCTACCTCGCGCAGGCGCCGTCGACGGCGGCGGAAACGCCCATCCTGGCTCACGTCTTGACGGGTGCCGCGGATGTGCAGGCCCTGGAACGTCGGGCTCGCGAGCTCGAGCATCTCATGGCCGACCCGGCGGTGCACGACGACGCCGATCGTCTGACGGAGGTCATGGCCGAATACGCCAGCGTGCGCGACCACTTCGAGCACGCGGGAGGCTTTGCCCTGGAGACGGCGGCGCGCTCGGTCCTGACGGGATTGGGGTTCCGCGACGGAGACTTCGCCCGCTCGATCGGTGCGCTCAGCGGCGGCTGGCGCGTTCGCGCCGAGCTGGCACGGGCGCTGCTGATGGAGCCTGACCTGCTACTGCTGGATGAGCCGACCAACCATCTCGATCTGGATGCCACGGAATGGCTGGAAGCCTACCTGCAGTCTTTTCCCGGCGCGATGATCGTCGTCAGCCACGATCGGTATCTGCTCGATACGGTCACGGGCCGGACGCTGGAGCTCGACGGCGGCGCCGTGACCGCGTATCCGGGCTCCTACACCGCGTTCGCCGCGCTGAAGAGCGAACGCGTTCGCCGCGAGGCGGAGCTGTACGAGCGGCAGCAGGAGGAAGTGGCCAAACTGCAGGCCTACATCCGTCGGTACAAAGCCGGCAACCGTGCCACCCAGGCCAAGAGCCGCGAGAAGATGCTGGCCCGTGTCCGCTCGCAGGAACGCGAGCAGCCACGGGGCCGCGGCGCGATGCGCGTGCGTGTGGAAGCGCACCGGGCGTCCGGCCGGCTGGTCGCCAGGCTCACCGGGGTCGGGAAGCGCTATGACGACCGGATGGTCCTCTCGGGGGTGACGCTGCAGGTGCACCGGGGCGACCGCATCGGGTTGCTCGGCGGCAACGGCGCCGGGAAGACGACTCTCCTGCGCATGATTGCCGGCGTCGAGGAACCGACCGAAGGCGTGGTCGCGTTGGGCACCGGGGTGCAGGCGCGCTACGCTGCGCAGGAGGCCACCGAGGTACTCGACGCCGAGCGCACCGTGCTCGACGAGATCTTGGGCGACCGCCCGATGACGCCGGAGGACGTGCGGACGTATCTCGGACGCTTCCTGTTCAGCGGCGATGACGTCTACAAGCGCGTGCGCATGCTGTCGGGCGGGGAGCGCCAGCGGTTGAGTCTGGCGAAGCTGCTGCTCGACCGCCCGAACTTCTTGCTGCTGGACGAGCCGACGAATCACCTCGACATCCCCTCACGCGAGGCGTTGGAGGGAGCGCTGCTCGAGTACACGGGCACGATCATCCTGGCGACCCACGACCGGTACCTGCTCGAGCGCATCGCCACGCGCATCGTGACGGTTGAAGACGGCGCGATCAGAGACTTCCAGGGGACCTACCGCGAATTGCGGCGGCGCGCGGTGAGCGCTGAGTCCGGCGTCCGGAGCCTTGCGTCCGGGCCTAGACTTCGGGACCGGGTAGCCGCCGGTCGCGGCGACCAGAAGGCGGCTGGCGGGCGCGCTACCCCAGTACCGCCGACGTTTGACGAAGTCGCGGCCAAGATCACGGCGGCCGAGCGCGAGATGGAGGACGCGGGACGGGGACTGTCCGATCCGGAAACGTACCGGGATCCAGAGCGCGTCAGACGGTTGCGCGCCCAGTACGATGCCGCCGCCGTTCGGCTCGAGGACCTTTACCGCGTGCTCGGAGCCGTAGAAGAAATCCACTGAACAATCGCTGAGACAATCTCGTCCGTCACGTCCGCCGGCGCGCGGCTGCGCACCTGCAGGCCGTGGTCGGCGCCTTCCAGCGGATGCAGCGTCGCTGACGGCAGCCGCTCGAGCACCCCGGCGAGCAAGTCGCGCCGGGCAAAGGCGTCGCGCGTACCCTGGATGAAGAGCATCGGGGCGCGGATGTCGTATAGGTGTCGATCCCGCAGGCGCTGCGGCTGTCCGGGCGGATGCAGCGGGTAGCTGAGGAACACCAGCCCCCTGCACCGGTATCCTCCCGCGACGATGTGCGATGCGATCCGGCCGCCCATCGATCGGCCCCCCAGAAACAGCGCCGAGGCGAGTGGACGGACCGCGTCCGCGACGGCCCGGTAGCACGTTTCGAGCGTGGGCTGCCGGTCGGGCACGCGCCGCCGCGCTTCCGCGTAGGGGAAGTTGAAGCGCACCACGCCGATCCCGGCTGCGGCCAGGTCATCCCCGAGCTGGGGAAGGCCGCCCGAATGCATGTTACCGCCGGCGCCATGGGCGAGGATCAGGTACGTGTTCCCGCGGTTGGCATGGTGCCAGGCCGCGGAGACCTCGCCGCCCGACCAGGTCATGGATTCATGGTCTCGTTCCATCCGATTGTCGGCCCCCTTCTGTCCGCCCGCTGTGCCTCCTTTAGGCAGGGACTGGTCCCTCATGCGCGAAGGACGGGCCGGTTACGCACGCAGGCCTTCCCTTCGGGAGGTGACTGCTGGTGCAGTCCGTGATGGAGTGGGGTCTGCAGGTCATCATCTCTATCCAGCAGTTCCGCAGCCCGGTGCTTGACCAGGTCTTCCATTGGATTACGTTTCTCGGCGAGGAGCAATTCTATCTCCTGTTCCTCACCGCGCTGATGTGGGCGGTGAGCTTCCGTGTCGGCGCCGGCCTCGCCGTCGCCTTCCTCCTATCGGTTTACATCAACAGCGTCGCGAAGGATGTGTTGGACCTGCCACGCCCGTTCAATTTCGAGCCCAACGTTGCGCTCGTTGAAAACGTGCAGGGACTCGGCGGGGGCCTTCCCAGCGGCCACGCGCAAAACGGTTTGGTCGTGTGGGGTGGGCTGGCCGTGTGGGCCCAGCGCCGGTGGGTGTGGATCGCCGCGGTGGCCATTATCATTCTGGTGGGATTCTCCCGCGTCTACTTGGGCGTCCACTTTCCAACGGACGTGCTGGGCGGGTACCTCATCGGGGCGGTCATGCTCTTTTTCTATCTGCGATGGCATGAGGCGTTCCCACGGCGCCTGCGCGCACAGCCGCTGTGGGTCCAGCTGCTGGTGGCGCTGGGCGTGCCGATCGTCCTGATGTTTGTCTGGTTCAGCGGCGATACCGTAAGCGCGATGGCGACGCTCGCCGGCCTGGGCGCCGGGCTGGTGTTACAGCACCGGTACGTCCCGTTTGACGCCGGCGGACCGGCGTGGCAGCGGGTGGCCCGGTTTCTGGTGGGCGCGATCGGGCTGATCGTCTTCTATGTCGGCTTGAGCATCGTGTTTCCCCGCGAGGGCGCTCCCGCTTATGATGCGTTTCGGTTCCTCCGCTACGGGCTGCTGGGGATGTGGGCCGGTCTCGGAGCGCCGTGGGTCTTCCGCGTGCTGAGGCTGACACCAGCGGGCCTTGTGGCAGGTCAACTTCCATGAGAAGATTACTCCCGTGGCGCGTCCTCGATATACCGCAGCGAAGCGACAGCGGGAGATCCGCAAGCAGCTGGAGCGGCAGCGCAAGCTTGCCCGCAAACACGGCAAGCGCGCGC
>DASYRL010000031.1:0-2047 GCA_036004445.1 bacterium | reverse complement strand
CCCCGCCAGCACCGTCGTGACCGGATGCAGCCGGAACTCGAACGACGTCACGATCCCGAAGTTGCCGCCGCCGCCGCGGACGCCCCAGAAGAGATCGGGGTTCTCGTTCGCGCTCGCGGCCACGAGCCGGCCATCAGCGGTAATGAGCAGGACCGAGAGGAGGTTGTCGCAGGTGAGCCCGTGCCGCCGCATCAGCCAGCTTTGGCCACCGCCGAGCGTCAGCCCCGCCACGCCGGTCGACGAGATGATACCGCCCGTCGTCGCCAGACCGAACGGCTGCGTGGCGAGGTCGAAGTCCTTCCAGGTAAGCCCCGGGTCTGTCACGATCACGCGCCGGCCGGCATCGACGCGCGCCGCCTTCATCGCCGACAGATCGATCATCAGGCCATCGTCGACGACCGCGTTGCCGGTGACGTTGTGACCGCCGCCGCGGATCGAGATCGGCAGGTCGTGATCGCGACCGAACCGGACCGCCCGAACGACGTCGTCGGTGTTCGCGCAGCGGGCGATCAACGCGGGACGCCGGTCGATCATGCGGTTCCAGACCGCCCGCGCGTCGTCGTACTCGGCGTCGCGAGCGCAGATCACGCGGCCGGCGAACGACCTCTCGAACGCGCGAATGTCGGCATCCCGTACGTGAGTGGCTTCGGGCACGAGGGCTACCGTAGCATCGCGAATCGGAGACGTCGAGAGCGCGGCGTATCTTCGGCGGCCCGACGAACGAAGCCGACGCCAATATCAACGATGAGATCGACTCCGGCGTACCGCACCAAGTACCGCCGCCACGGCGGACGCTACGTCGACCCCATGGTGGCCGCTCAGGCGCGAGCCGCGACGATCAAACTGGAGCCGCGCTAGTACTCCTTGGGCAACAGGATCGTCGTCGTCGAGCGATCAGCCTCGGTGATGATCCAGATGCGAGTACCGTCCCGGAGTTCGTAGGCTGAGAACACACGGGTGCCCTCGCGCACGGCCCGAATGTTCTGGAGCTGATCATCCGCCCCGAGTGAGCCGGGGTCCAGGTTCATGTGGCGGACGATGAAGTTGATGGGGTTCTCGCCGGTGGCTGCGAAAGCGTTCAGGGCCCCAGGCGTGGCCATGAGCCGTCCAACAGGAAGCGATGAGTACTCGCAGGTGATGGCCCTGGCCGCGCGGAACACGACCAGGGCAAGCTCCCGGACCGTTCAGTGGAGGCCCGATATGCAGTGCCCCCGCCCCGGAGCTCGCTTCTGCAACTTATGTGGTGCCGTCTTGAGCTCACCTGTCCGTCGTGCCGCCACAGTAATCCGGCTGGAAGCCTGGTCTGTAACTGCGGGTATGCCCGGTTTCGCGCCCCGCGGTGCGCAAGCTAACCTATCTCAGCTCTCAGCGTAGGGCAGTGTCCTCGCGATCCGCAGGGCGATGTGCAACACTACCGTCTGCTCGCCTGTGAGGGCGCAGAGACACATCATGGATGAAGAGCCTTCGATACAGCGTCGGCTCGCCGCTATTCTTGCCGCCGATATCGCCGGCTACAGCCGACTCATGCACGAGGACGAGGCCGCCACCGTGCGGGACCTCAAGGCGCATCAGAGCGTGATCCTGCCGCTGATCGGCCGCCACGGTGGGCGGGTCATTGACACCGCCGGCGACGGCATCCTCGCTGAATTTCCCAGCGTCATCGGCGCCACCGAGTGCGCGGTACAGATCCAGACCGTGATGGCCGAGCGCAGCGCTGGGGTGCCCGAGCATCGACGCATGCGGTTGCGCGTCGGCATCAATCTGGGCGATGTGATTCACGACGACGCCAGAATCTACGGTGACGGGATTAACATCGCGGCCCGGCTGGAAACGCTCGCCGAGCCGGGTGGCGTGCTCGTGTCCAGTACGGTTTACGACCACGTCCGCGGCAAGCTGCCTATCACTTTCGCGGATGCGGGCGAGCGGCAGCTCAAGAACATCGAGCAGCCCGTGCGAACGTATCGGGTCCTGATTCCAGGCGCAGCGTTCACACCCGGAGCCGCGCCCCTCAGTCGCACCACCACGGCGGACCGCCGGCGTTGGGTCG
>DASYRL010000030.1:0-21908 GCA_036004445.1 bacterium | reverse complement strand
CCCACGATCGGGGCGAGCAGGATCCACGACGGTCCGCCGTCGCGGTCCATGAACATGAACCGCAGCAGCGAGTACTTCACGTCCTCAATGGTCACCGGCGACCCGTCGGAAAACTTCAGGCCGGATCGGAGGGTGAACTTGTAGGTCTTGCCGCCGTTGCTGATGCCGCCGTTGGCCACGCTGGGGACGGCGGTCGCCAGCATCGGCACGAACGTACCCGTCGAGCCGCCGTTGAAGAAGATCAGCGTCTCGTAGATGTGCCACAGGTAGATCTCCGAGCTCGCGGTGTCATATCCGTAGGCCGGGTCGAGCGATTCCGGATCCCCGAACCGCACGAGCACGAGCGTGTCGGGGTTCTTCGCCACTCCCTGGCCGGACGCGATGCCCGTGAGCACGACCATGGACAGCGCCAGGGTCAGCGCGAGCAGCGCGAGCAGCTTGCGTTTGAAATCCATGTTTCGCAATCCTCCTTCATGAAAACCTGCAGAATAGTTACCCCCGCCCCGTTCGGTTCTGGTTCCACCTCCCCTCACCACATCCGGATGTCAGGTCCATCATCTCACCGTGCGGGCCTCAGCACGGCCGCCTTGCTGCGCTGATGCTGGAACGGGAGGATCGGGCAGGCTACGAAGTGCCCGTTCCCCCAGTAGTCGATCAGCTCCGGATCGTTGATCCGGCAGCTCTCCTGCGCGTAGAGGCACCGCGTGTGGAACCGGCAGCCCTTGGGTGGATTGACCGGGCTGGGAACGTCGCCGGGAAGGATGATCCGCTCCCGGCGCATCCCCGGATCCGGGATCGGGACCGCCGACAGCAGCGCCTCCGTGTAGGGGTGCTGCGGGTTCTCAAACAGCTCGAGGGCGTCGGCGACTTCGACGATGCGCCCGAGGTACATCACCGCGATGCGGTCGCTGATGTGCTTGACGACCGACAGGTCGTGGGCGATGAAGAGGTCGGTGAGCCCGAACTCCTTCTGGAGCTCTTCCAGCAGGTTGAGCACCTGCGCCTGGATCGAGACGTCCAGCGCGGAGACCGGCTCGTCGCAGATGATCAGCTTCGGGTTCACCGCCAGCGCACGGGCGATGCCGATCCGCTGGCGCTGGCCGCCGCTGAACTCGTGGGGGTAGCGGTTCGTGTGGTACGGCGACAGCCCGACGACCTCCAGCAGCTCCTGTACGCGGCGCAGCTTCTCTTTGCCGTGCGCGAGGTTGTGGATCTCCAGCGGCTCGCCGATGATGTCGCCGACCGTCATGCGGGGGTTCAGCGACGAGTACGGATCCTGGAAGATGATCTGCATGTCCCGGCGCAGCCGGCGCAGGTCCTCCTTGTTCAGCGTGAAGATGTTGCGCCCTTCGAACGACGCCTCGCCGCTGGTGGGCTCCATCAGTCGCAGGATCACGCGGCCGGTGGTCGTCTTGCCGCAACCGGACTCGCCAACCAGGCCGAGCGTCTCGCCGCGCCGGATCGAGAATGATACGTCGTCGACGGCCTTCACCGCGCCGACCTGGCGCTGCACGATGAACCCCTTGGTGATGGGAAAGTACTTGACGAGGTTCTTGACCTCGAGAATGGTGTCGCCGTTGCTGGGCACTGTGCTCACCGGTATCGACCCTCCGATTCACGATTCACGATTCACCATTCACGAACTAGGTTTTCCGGAACGACGCTTCAAGGCCCGCCGCCGCGGCCGCGCGCTTGTCTTCCTCGGTCGCAAACTCGCTGTAGAGGTAGCACTTCGCGTAGTGGTCGTCGCCGACGACGTAGTCCGGTGGGTCCGCCTTCACGCAGATCTCCATCGCAAACGGGCAGCGCGGCGCGAAGGTGCAGCCCGGGGGCAGGTCGATGAGGCTGGGGGGCTGCCCTTCGATCGGGATCAGCCGCTCCTTGCGCTCGTACAGCTTGGGGATCGAATGCAGCAGCCCCCACGTGTAGGGGTGCTTGGGGTGGCGGAACGTGCGCTGCACGTCGGTGTGCTCGATTGGCTTGCCGGCGTACATCACGACCACGTTGTCGCACAGCTCGGCCACCACGCCGAGGTTGTGGGTAATCATGATGATGGCCATGTTGAACTCCTGCTGCAGGCCGCGCATCAGGTCGAGGATCTGCGCCTGGATCGTCACGTCCAGGGCGGTGGTGGGCTCGTCGGCGATGAGGATCGACGGGTTGCAGGACAGCGCCATGGCGATCATCACGCGCTGGCGCATCCCGCCGCTGAACTGGTGCGGGTAGTCGCGCACCCGCTCTTTCGCCAGCGGGATCTTCACCTTCTCCAGCATCTCGGCGGCGCGGTCCCAGGCGTCTCTCTTGCTGAGCCCCTGGTGCAGCATCACGGCCTCGGCGATCTGCTCACCGATGGTGAGCACGGGGTTCAGCGACGTCATCGGTTCCTGGAAGATCATCGCGATGCGGTTGCCGCGGATCCTGCGCATCTCGTCTTCCGGCAGCGACAGCAGGTTCGTGCCTTCGAAGAGAATCTCGCCTTCGACGATCTTGCCTGGAGGCTGCGGGATCAGCCGCATCACCGACAGGGCGTGGACACTCTTGCCGCAGCCGGACTCGCCGACGATGCCCAGGGTCTCGCCCTTCTTCAGCTCATAGCTGAGCCCGTCGACGGCTTTGACGACGCCCTCGTCGGTATAGAAGTACGTCTTCAGGTTGCGCACAGACAGCAGGGAATCTGCCATTCACTCCCACCCCAGCCTATTGATTTTCGTGGATGATGGCCCTCAACCTCTAACTGTAACACTCATTGATCCGTGCGCACCCACTCCCACGCGTTCCACGGCAGGTAGTACGCGCTGAGCCCGGTCGGCCGAACGTTTTGAACCGACCGGCGCATGGTCGTGAGGCTCTGCCGGAAGTACAGCGAGAGCGACGGGACCTCTTCGGCGACGATTTCCTGCTGGCGCCTTAGCAGGGCGTTCCGCTTGGCCGCGTCGAGCTCACCGATCACCTGCTCCATGAGGCGGTCGTTCTCCGCGTTGCGCCAGCCGGTGCGGTTGTTGCCCTCATAGTTGTTGGCAGGGCTGGGGATCTGGCTACTGTGAAACCGGTCGAATGACAGCGAGTCCGGCGTGAACAGGCTGGCGTACATCGCGAGGTGGGGGAACTGACGCCGTGGGGCGACGGTGCCCAGGAATACTGACGCCGGCCGATTGTCGATGCGCAGGTCGATGCCGACGGCCCGCAGCTGCTCTCGCATGATCTGCTCGATCTGCTCGCGGACGGAGTTCCCGGCGGTCGTCATGATCGTCATCTCGACGCGCTTGCCGCCGCCGTCGCGGAGGATCCCGTCGGAGCCGGGAGCGAACCCCGCTTCGGCCAGCAGGGCCCGGGCCCGGGCGGGATCGTACGCATACTTACGCACGTTGGGATTGTACGCCGGGTGTCGGGGAGCGAGCCAGGAGTGCGCCACCGGCTGCTTGCCCGCGAACAGCGCGCGGACGATGGCCTCCCGGTCCACGGCGTAGGCGATAGCCTGGCGCACCCGCCGGTCCCGAAGCCAGGGGTCGTCGAGGTTGAAGTCGATCCGCTCCCAGATCAGCGCTTCCGTGTAGTAGGTGGCGATCGCCGGGTTCCGCCGCTCGACTTCCACCATCTCGGTGATCCCAAAGTTGTTGATCTCGGTGCCGTCGACGCTGTTGGCGAGCTGGTTCGCCAGCAGCACGGTGGAGTCGAGGATGAACCGGAAGATGATCCGGCGGACCTTCGGCGCCCCCAACGGCCAGCGATCGTCGGCTTCCACGGTCAGATGACTGCCGGGAAGCCACTCCACAAACTTGTAGGGACCGTTGGCCACCGGCGCGCGCCAGTAGGCATTGGTGTTGATCTTCGACGGATCGCGCAGGTACGCCACTTCGAGCAGGTGCCGCGGATAGACGATCTGACTGCCGAAGGGATCGCTGCTGGCGAACGGCCACCGTTCGTTCCACTGCACCACCAGGGTGTACGGGTCGCCGGGATTGGGCACCAGCACGTTGTCGACCTTGCGCAGAATGAACCGGCTGACCTGGGGCACGCGCGGGTTGCGCAGCATCCCATAGGTGAACCGGTAGTCCAGCGCCGTGACCGGCGCCCCGTCGTGCCAGGTGAACCCGCGCCGCAGCTTCCAGGTGACGCGCATCTTCGTCCCCGCCAGCACCCAGTCGCCGTCTTTGATCGTCGGCAACTTCTCCACCATCACCGGCTGGCGCTGCCACTTGTCATTGAACGGCGCCACGTAGCCCCACAGGACGTTGTGGATGACGCTGGCCACGGCCATGATGGTGAACTCGCCGAGCGTGTCCGGTTCCTGCGCCAGCCCGATCACGACCTGGCTGGCCGCCGGCGCGCCGGCGGCAGGCGCCGTCAGGGCGGCGAGGCAGACGAGGATCACGAGCGCGCGTGCCGGGCGTCTCATCTCAGCGCCGTGTGGTACGGAGGCGGGGATCCAGCGCATCGCGGAGCCCATCTCCCAGGAAGTTGAAACTGAGCACGGTCACGAAGATGAAGACCCCCGGCGCGACGGCGAGCCAGGCCGCGGTGAACACGTATTCCTGGGCGCGCTGCAGCATGTTGCCCCACGACGCGGTGGGTGGAGCGATCCCCAGCCCGAGGTAGCTCAGCGCGGACTCGCCGAGAATCGCGCCGCCGACCGCGAGGGTCGCCGCGACAATCACCGGCGCCAGCGCGTTCGGCAACACATGGCGGGCGATGACCCGCAGCTCGGATGCCCCCGAGGCCCGCGCCGCAACCACGAAGTCCTGCTGGCGCAAAGCGAGCACCTGTCCCCGCACCAGCCGGGCCGCGCCGGTCCAGCCGAAGGCCGTGAAGATCAGGATGATCCGCAGCACCCCACCGCCGGGGATGATGGCCGCCAGGATCAGATAGAGCGGGAGCGCCGGCACCGAGAGCAGGACGTCGACCAGCCGCATCAGGACGGTGTCCACCGTCCGGCCATAGTAGCCGGCCGCCGCGCCCGCCGCCGCGCCGACCAGCCCCACGCCGATCGCGACGACGTATCCTACCGCGAGGGAAACGCGCCCCGCGTAGAGGAGCCTCGACAGCACGTCCCGACCCAGTTCGTCCGTGCCGAGCCAGTGGCCCCGACTGGGCGGGACCCAGCGGCTGGCCAGGTCGATCCGTTCGGGAGGGTATGGCGCCAGGATCGGCGCCGCGACCGCCGCCAATGTCAACGCGAGCGCCACCGCTCCCCCGGTCAGCGCCAACCGGTGCCGGCGAAACCGCCGCCACGTCATTGGTACCGGATCCTCGGATCAACCAGCGCATACGCCACGTCGGCCAGCACGTTGGCCAAGACGGTCGCCAGCGCGAGAAACATGAGGACCGCCATCGCCACAGCGTAGTCGTGTCCGATCACCGCCTGGAACAGCAACAGTCCCATGCCGGGCCAGCTGAACACGGTCTCCGTCACGACCGCGCCGTCGAGGACCGCCGGCACGCTCAAGGCGACGAGGGTCACGATCGGCAGCAGCGCGTTCCGCAGCGCGTGACGCCGCGTGACCAGCCGTTCGGGCAGTCCCTTGGCACGCGCCGTACGCAGGTAGTCCTGCCCGACCACCTCCAGCATGCTGCTGCGGCTGTAGCGCACCCACGCCGCCATGCCGACCGTGGCCAGCACGAGCGTCGGCAGCGCCAGGTGGACCAGCCGGTCGATCAGAGCCGGAATCCCGGGCGCGATCCCAGGCGTCAACATGCCGCCGGCCGGCAGCCACGGCAGCCAGACGGAGAAGACCAGGATGAAGACGATCCCCTGCCAGAACACCGGCATGGCGAGTCCGATGAAGGAGAACAGCGTCGCGGTGTAGTCCCAGAACGAGTATTGGTGGAGGGCCGAGTACATCCCAATCGCGACTCCCGCCCCGAACGCCAGGAGGAACGCCGCCGAGAGCAGCTGCAGCGTGTTGACCAGCCGCTGGCCGATCAGCTCGATCACGGGCCGGCCGTAGGTCCGCGAGTAGCCCAGGTCCCCACTGAGGACTGCGCGCAGCCACTTCGCGTAGCGTAATTGGACGGGATCGTCCAAACCGTAATAGCTGCGCAGCCGGGCGACGTCCTCGGGCTGCACGTCGGGGAGCGAACTCGTCAACAGCTCGACGGGATCGCCCGGCGTCGCCGCCAGCAGGGCGAACAGCAGCACCGAGAGTCCGGCGAGCACGACCAGGCTCTGCCCCAGACGGCGCACCAGGAACCGCCACACCGATCAACCCCCGGGGTCCGAGGTCCGAGGTCCGGGGTCCGTCGGCCCCGCTCGTGGAAAGCGCTGCCGGACATCGGACACCGGACACCGGACCCCGTCCGTCAAAGTTTGAGCCGCGGATCGAGCGCATCGCGCAGCCCATCGCCAAAGAAGTTGAAGCACAGCACCGTCAGGAAGATCATGGCCCCCGGCCAAAACGCCAGCCAGGGCGACGACCACATGTAACTCTGGGCATTCTGGAGCATGTTGCCCCACGACGGCGTCGGCGGCTGGATGCCGACCCCGAAGTACGACAGCGCCGCCTCGGTCAGGATCGCCCCGCCCACATCGAGCGTCGCGGCGACGATGATCGGCGCCATGGCGTTGGGAAGCAGGTGGCGGAAGATGATCCGGGTCTCGCTGGCCCCCAGCGCGCGGGCCGCATCGGTGTAGTCGAGCGACTTGAGGCGCAGAATCTCCCCCCGCACCAGGCGCGCGGCGATCGTCCACCCGAACAACCCGATGATGGCGATGATCGGGAGCACGCCCCCGCCGAAGTACCGCCCCAGCAACAGGAGCACGCCGAAGACCGGCAGGGTCAGGACGATGTCGGTCAGCCGCATCAGCACGTTGTCGATGATGCCACCGTAGAATCCAGCCACGACGCCCACCATCGTGCCCAGCGCCACCGCCGACAGCGCTGCGGCGAATCCGACGAGCAGGGAAATCCGCCCCGCGTAGAGCAGCCGCGTGAGCACGTCGTGCCCGAGGTCGTCCGTCCCCAGCACGTGGCCCGGGAGAAACGGCTTGGCAAACCGGTTCAAGAGGTCGATGTCCTCAAAGCGGTACGGAGCGAGCCAGGGGGCGAACACCGAGGCGGAGATCAGCAGGAAGATGATGAACAGGCCGAGCATCGCCAGACGGTGCTTGCGCAGGCGCTTCCAGGCGATCTGCCAGTAGCCTTCCCCCACGTCCGACTTCGGCTCGGGGGCGGCGGGTACGGCGACGGCGGTGGCATTACGGGCCATCTCTACCCCCCTAATTACCGGGCATCGGGCATCGGGCATCGGGAATCGAACAGACAGCCATGATCGTCGGCCCGAAGCCCGAAGCCCGAAGCCCGTTAGTCATAGCGGATCCGCGGGTCGAGCAGCGCATATCCGATGTCGGCGACGAGATTAAAGATCAGTACCAGCACCGCCAGGAACATCAGCACCGCCTGGGCCACGACATAATCGCCGCCGAGGACGGAGTCGACGAGCAGCCGCCCCACCCCCGGCCACGCGAAGACCGTCTCGGTCACCGGCGCCCCCGCGAACAGACCCGAGATCGACAGAGCCACGATCGTCACCAGCGGGATCAACGCATTGCGCAGCGCGTGCTTGTTGATCACCTTGCGCTCGGCCAGGCCTTTGGCCCGGGCCGTGCGGACGTAATCCTGCCGGATGACCTCCAGCATGCTGGAGCGGGTGTAGCGGGTGTAGGTCGCCATCGACAGCAAGGCGAGCACGACCGACGGGGCCAGCATGTATTTGAGGCGGTCCACCAGGAACGGGACGCCGGTCCCCACACCCGGGGTACTGATGCCGCCCGGCGGGAGGACGAGCCAGGCCACCGGTGACCACACGGTCCAAGGATGCCAGACGGCGAACAGATAGATCATCATGATGGCGAACCAGAAGACGGGGATGGACACGCCGAAGAACGTAAACGTGGTGGCCAGATAGTCCCAAAATGAATACTGCTTGATGGCGGAGTAGATGCCCACCGGCACGGCGACAAGCAGCGCAAGGAAGAATGCGGTGATCGTCAGCCAGAGGCTGTTGCCGATGCGGTCCATCAGCAGATCGGTGACGCGTTCCTTGTAGGTCCGCGACCAGCCAAGATCGCCCTGCACGGTACGGCCGAGCCATTTGACGTACCGGATGTGGATCGGCTGGTCCAACCCGTAGATGCGCTTGAGGCGCGCCACGTCTTCGGGCTTGACCCGCGGATCCGAGGAGATCAAGAGGTCGACCGGATCGCCCGGAGCGAGCGTCAGCAGCGAGAACATGAGGACGGAAATCCCCAGAGCGATGGGGATCATCTGCAGGATGCGCCGCGCAATGTATCGCTGCATACGTGTACCGCCGTGTCCTCCCCTCACCCTGCCCCCTCCCGCAGGAGGGGGCAGGAGTGGAGGGGATGTCCCTTACGCTACGGCTACTGCCAGCTCCACCGGTGCACGTTCCAGGTCTCGTAGGTACCCGAGAGCTGGACGTTGGTAAAGTTGCGCAGACCGTTCTTCGCCGCGGACACCGAGGCCCGTACGTACAGTGGGATCGTCGGCAGTTCGCGCGCGAAGATGATCGCGCTCTCGTTCAGCAGCTTGTTCCGCGCGGCCTCGTCGACTTCGCGGGATGCCGCCTTACAGGCCTTGTCCATGTCGGCGTTCTTGAAGCCGGGGTAGTTCTGCCCGGCCCAGCTATTGGCCTGGTTCGGGATGCCGTCGGAGGTATAGAGCTGGTCGCAGTCAGACGTCGGCGACAGCACCCAAGCGTACATCGCCAGCGCCTTGAACTTCCGCTGGTTAGTAATTTCCCCGAAGAACACCCGCGCCGGGAAGTTGTTGATGGTCACTTCGATGCCGATCTGGCGCAGGTTCTGCTGGATGATCTGCTCGACCTGCTCGCGGACACGGTTGCCGGCTGTGGTCCCGATCTCCAATGACAGCCGGGCGCCGGAGGCGTTCCGCAAGATGCCGTCAGGTCCGGGGGTGAAGCCGGCTTCCTGCAGCAGCGCACGGGCGCGCGCCTGGTCGAACGCATACTTCTGCACCGCGTCGGTGTAGCCGGGGTGCCGCGGAGGCAGGTAGGTGTGCGAGACGGGCTGCTTGCCCTGGAAGAGCTGCTGCACCATTTGCTCGCGGTTGATCCCGTGCACGATCGCGCGGCGCACTCGCACGTCCGCCAGCAGCGGATTGTCCAGGTTGAAGTCGATGTGCTCCCAGATCAGGCCCGGATCGAAGAAGACCCGGAACCGGCCCTGGGCCTGCTGCTCGAGCTGGACCGCCTGGTCGAACGAAATGCCGATCGTGCTGATCGCGTCGATGGCACCGGACAGCATGTTCGCGACGAGCGCGTTGGTATCGGGAATGAACCGCCACGTAATGCGCTTGATGGTGGGGGTCCCGAAGATCGGGTGCGCGCCGCGGGATTCCACGGTCATCGAAGCGCCCTTACGCCACTCGATCAGCTTGTAGGCACCGTCCCCGACGGTGACCGCCGGGTCGTTGCCGTACGGAGCCTCGTTCAGCTTCGAGGGATTGGCGCGGTAGTAGCGCTCCAGCACGTGGCGGGGCAGCGCGCCGTACTCGGTGACGGTCAGGTTCGCGTAGGCGTACCGCTCCTTCCAGTTCACGGTGATCGCCGTGCCGGCGGCACCCGCCGTGCAGAGGATGTTCGAGATGCGGTTGGTCAGATCGCGGACGACGACGGGCACCTGCTCGTTGCGGGCGACGTTGTGGGCGAACACGTAGTCACCGCAGTTCACCGGCCGGCCGTCGCTCCAGTTGCGCGGCTTGACGCGCCAGACCAGCGTCATTTTCTCGCCGTCGAGCTTCCACGTCCCGTCCTTGAGGTTCGGCAGGTACGTGACGCCCTGGGCGAACAGCTTCCAGGTATTGTCCCGCTGGACGTCTGACGTGAAGATGGTCGACATCACCGACACGGACGCGGCCATCTCCGCGAACAGCGGATTGAGGAAGTCGGGCTCCTGCTGCAGGCCGATGACGACCTGGTCGCGGCCGGCGGCGGGCTGTTGGGTCTGCTGCCCGGACGCCAGCGGCACCAGTGACAGCGTCAACAGCGCCGTCAACAGGAGCGTGAGCCACTTACTGGTCGATCGCATAAGAGAACCCTCCCTGTGTGGACTTCAACCATTCGTTCTGCACGTACTCGACGTGCTACCGACAAGAGACCAGCCGGCTCTCCCGCCGCACCACCCCCTCTCCCCGTGGGTAGCGGATGCACATGAGTGTCAGTGAAGCCCGCGGATAACCCAATCCATCGGATTCACGCTGGGCGTGTGAGGTGCGTCGTCTTCTCGCCGCTGGGGGCCGACATACACTTCCTCCTCGGGATGCCTCACGGCAGACCGGCCTCCGCGCACCGAACGTCCGGCGATGCGTCGCTCGGCGGGGGCACGGGTCGTGCGCCCCCTGGCCTGCTTGGCTCCCTCGAGGAACCAGTTCACATCAGACATGCGGACGCGGTAGGACTTTCCGAGTTTGGAGGCGGGCAGGCGACCGGCGCGGATGTACTTGTAGACCGTGAGCTTGTTGAGCTGGAGGTAGTCGGCAACCTGTTCGACTGTCATGACGTCGCTGGGGATCTTGGGCCGTGTTCTCATTGAAGGCGCCTCCGGCTTTCGTTAATAATATACTATCGCATACGATACGTATAGCATTTATCCTTTTGTTCCATCAGACTGCTGGGTCCCACCCCTTGGTTTACCTGACCAGAGGCCCCTCATAAGTAACCTTGTAGTCCTCGTACTTCTGGCTGGCTCTCCCCTCGACGACCGCCAGCCGGGTCCGCCCGCTGAACAACGCGACCTTCGCCACGACCATCTCGGGGAGGTCGTAGAAGATCATCTGAACGATCAGCCGGCCTTCGGTGGCCAGGTACTGCCGGTTCTCAGCGAGGGGGGCGTCCGACCGATAGTACTTTGACCGGGCCTCCACGGTGACGATCCCGGGCTCGTCGATGATCACCCGCCGGACCGTTGGCTCCCCGGTGATGGTCTGCGCAGCCGCCTTCGCCCGGACGGCCGGGTCGTTGGGATTCGTGACCACGCTCTCGCGCGCAGCGCGATCCCAGGCGTAGATGCCGCCGGCGGCCACCGCCGCGATGAGTACATAGAAGATCACGGCTCGGGAGATCTCTGGGCGCCTGCCCATCCCCACCTACCTGGTGCGGAGGCGGGGGTCAAAAGCGTCCCGCAGGCCGTCCCCCAGGAAGTTGTAGGCGATGACCGCCATGATGATAAACGCGCCGGGAAACAGCAGCCAGGGGGCCAGGCTCAGGTTCGGCAGGTTCGTCCCCGCCGTCAACAGGTTCCCCCAACTGGCGCACGGCTCGCGGACTCCGAGTCCAAGGAAACTCAGGCCGGATTCCCCAAGGATGGCCCCGGGGATCCCCAGCGTCGCGACGACGATCACCAGCGAGGCGCAGTTGGGGAGGATATGCCGGATAATGATCCGCAGATCGTCCAGCCCCATGGCCTTCGCCGCCAGCACGTACTCGCGCTGCTTCAGGGACAGCACATACCCCCGGATGAGCCGGGAGAGACCGGCCCAGCCGATGAAGCTGAGGATCAACACGATGAGATAGAATCGGGTCGTACAGGCCACTTCTGTCGGAAGCACGGCAGACAGCGTGAGTAGCAGGTAGAACCCCGGGAACGCAATGAAAACCTCCGCCACCCGCATCATCACGTTGTCCACACGCCCGCCGTAGAACCCGGCGATCCCACCGTAGAGCATCCCGATCGGCAGCGTCACGGCGATCGCCAGGATCCCGACCAGCAGGGACACACGCCCGCCGAACAAGATCCGGGTGAATAGGTCCCGGCCGAAACTGTCCGACCCCATCAGGAAGATGCGGGCCGGCTCCTCCACGCCGAACAGGTGGATGGTCGTCGGAATGACCCACAGGAGTTTGTACGGCTCCCCGGCCACGAAGAACCGCACCGGATACCGCTTCGACGTATCCACCGTGACCGTATGCAGCCCCGGGTCGGTGATCGCCGTGTTGTAGACGAACGGACGCAGGTGGACGTGGCCCTGCGCGTCAATGAGCCGCGGGAGAATCGGCGCATGGTAGAACTTGGCGCGATCCGCGAAGTCGAGTGAGTAGGGGGCGATGACATCGGCGAACAGCGCCATCGTGTACAGGGCGATGAGGATGACGCCCCCCACCATCGCCACACGGTGCTTGCGCAGCTGCCGCCACGCCAGCTGCAGCGGCGTGCGCACGGTGACGCGCTCCGGCCGCGCCGCCAGCCGCTCCATCCGTCCCGTGATGTCTTGCGTCGCCACCCTCAGACCCCGTTAGTCATATCGAATGCGCGGGTCGCTTGCCGCGAGCAGGACGTCGGCGACAAGGTTTCCCAACACCAGGGTCACCGCGCCGATCATGAGGCTCCCCATCACCACGTACAGATCCTTCCTGATTACGGAATCCAGGATCAACTGGCCCAGCCCCGGCCAGGCGACGACGTTTTCCAGAATCGCCGACCCGCCCAACAGGCCGCCCAGTTCAAACCCGAAGATGGTGATCAGGGGATTGATCGCGTTGCGCACCGCGTGCTTGTTGATGACCGTGCGTTCCCCGAGCCCCTTCGCCCGGGCAGTCTTCACGTAGTCCTGACGCAACACTTCCAGCAGGTTGGCCCGCATCTGGCGCATCAGGCCCGCAACCGCCAGAAAGGCCAGCACGGTGGCTGGAATGAGAATGTGCCGGCCGACGTCGAGGATTTTCCCGACCGTCGACAGGTCGTTGTAGTCCAGACTGGTCATGCCGCCCACGGGCAGCAGGCCGTTGGACTTGAACGCCAGGAACAGCAGCAGCAGCCCCGAGAAGAACGTCGGCGTGCTGATACCGATGTAGGCGATGAACGACAGGGTGTTGTCCGACCAGCCATACTGGCGCGTCGCCGCGTGGATGCCGATCGGCACCGCAATCAACCAGGCGATGATCAGCGCGA
Organism: bacterium; assembly: GCA_036004445.1. GTDB lineage: Bacteria > Sysuimicrobiota > Sysuimicrobiia > Sysuimicrobiales > Kaftiobacteriaceae > DASXUC01. The sequence goes on along the minus strand of DASYRL010000030.1, from coordinate 8,986 downwards.
CCACGTTCAACAGCAACGTGTTCAGAAGCCTCGACTTGATCAGCCAGAGCACGGGCACCTGGTAGGCAAACGAGTAGCCGAAGTCGCCCCGGATCACATGGCTGACCCACCGCACGTATTGAATGTGCAGCGGCTGGTCGAGCCCAAAGTTGGCCCGCATCGTATCCACGGTTTCGTGCGAGACGACCGGATTGAGGCGGATCTCGGCCAGAAAGTCCCCGGGGGACAGCTGAATGATGAGAAAGGATAGAATCGAGACCCCGATCAGCAGGGGAACGAGCTGGATCAACCGGCGGGCGATATGGCGGACCATTGGTCATGCCGCAGGTGGGGGCGCACCGATTGACGCGCCCCCACCCCGGTCGACCTTACCGCAGGACGGTCTTGTAGAACATCGTGTCGACTTCGCCGATGACCCCCTGCAGCCCGATCTTGATGTTGCCGAGCGTGTTGCGTACCGCGGGCTGGGTCTTCGGGTACGTGAAGTACGCCAGTGGCACCTGCTCGGCAACGATCTGCTGCCAGCGGAAGTACAACTCCTTGCGCTTGGCCTGGTCGACTTCACCGGCGATCTGCTCGAACAGCCTGTCGACCTCGGTCTCCCATGCCGTCGCGGCCTTCTCCTGGTTGGGCCACCACATGTGCAGGGATCCTGAGCTCAGCCAAACGTTGCGGCCGGTGCCCGGCTCGATGCCGCCGGTGAGCCCGATGATGATCGACTCCCAGTTGAAGGTGCCGACCAGCTTGCCGACCAGCGTGTTGAATGCCTCCGGAGCGTACGTGAGCCGGATCCCGAGTTTCGTCCAGTCCTGACGCAGGATGTTGCCCATCGCCACCCGGTCGTTGTTCTCGGCGTTGGTCGACAGCACGAACTCCACAACGTTGCCCTTGGAGTCGCGGAGCAACCCGTCGGCCCCCTTCGTGTAGCCGCCTTCCGTCAGCAGCTGCTGCGCACGGTTCAGGTCATAGGCATACTGGGGCAGCCGGGGGTTCCAGTAGAGCTGATTGCCGTTGCTGACCGGTCCCCACGCGGCGGTGGCGCGGCCCGCGTAGACCTGGTTGGCGATGGTCGCCCGATCGATGGCATGGTTGAGCGCACGGCGGAACCGCACGTCGGAGAACCAGCTCAGCTTAGGATCTCTGACGCCCTTGGGGTTCTGGTTCCAGACCACGAACTCGGAGCTGAACGTCTCTGGGCCGTCGTAGATCGTGAAGTTGCCGGCCTGCTCCTGCCGCTTGAAGTCCGCGTACTCGCTGGGCCGCGCGGCGTAGGTGTCGGTCTCCTTCGCCAGGAACTTCAGCCGCAGGGCGTCGAGGTTCGGCACGATGAGGCGGACGTAGCGGGTCAGGTATGGCAGCCGCTGGCCGCGCTTGTCGACTTTCCAGTATTTGGTGTTGCGCAGGTAGGTCACGCGCTGACCCGGCGTGTACTCCTGCATCACGTACGGGCCGGTCCCGATGATGTCGCGCGGGCGCGTGTTGACCCCCCAACTGCGGTTGAATTCCGCCGCGCCCCGCGATAGGGCGTCGGCGAGTTTGTGGCGGGGCAGCACTGGGAAGCCGATGACGCGCAGGAACAGGCCGATCGGCTTCTCGGTCCGAAACTGCACGCGGCGGGCATCCAGTTTGCGAAAGGCCACCGGCTTGCCGTCGAACGTGAGGGTGTCCTGGAAGCTGGTCTGCACGCCCTGGGTGAAGATCGCCCGGTACGTGAACTCGACGTCGTCGGCGGTGACGGGCCGACCGTCGTGCCACGTCACGCCCTGGCGCAGCGTAAAGACCCAGGTCCGCCCGTCGGGGCTGACCGTCCAGGACTCCGCCAGCGCGGGTTCGATCTCGCCGGTCAGATAGTTCTGCTCGACGAGCCCGTCGAAGACCGGAGCCAGCATGGCCGTCGAAGACGTCTCCTGGGCGACGATGTAGTTGAACGTCCGGGGATCGGTGATCTGGGCGGTGACATACACGCCGCCGTACTTCCCGATCTCCGCGGCGCGGGTCATCACCTTGGGATTCGGGATGTCCGACAGACTGGGGGCGCCCTGGACGCCTGCCATCGACGCGAACAGCGTCAGCAGGAGCGCACCCACAAGCACGAGCACAGTTGCCCTCCGTGCCATCTCTTGTCCTCCTTCGCCTCGAGTATGGTTCAGCCTGCGCGATAACGAAATGTTACAAAAGTATACTCGGGCATATTAGTTTGAATCGCACTTATATTCCACTCCCCCGATTCGTCTCCTCCTCCAAGCTTCTCCCACAGGGCTCAAAACTGCGACAGCAGGCGCGCCCCCCAGGGGAACAGGATCACGCTCATCTGAATCAGCACCGCTGCCGCGACCACGGCCCAGAGGGCCAGCTCGCCTTCACGACGCATCAGGATCGCGCCGAGTGGTGATGCCACGGCGCCCAGAACGGCGATCGACAGGATGATTGCGGTGGCGGTGGGATTCCCAGGAATCAGACTTCGGGCCGCCAGCTCAACGGCCCCAACGACCACCAGCGCGAGCAGGCAGCGAAGCCACGGGCGCCGCCGAACGGCGGCACCGATCGCGAAGGATCCGCCGACCGCTCCGAACAGCGCAACCAGCACGGACATAGAGAGCAGGAACCCAGCCGCGTACAGCGCGGCATATGGCAGGAGGCTGGCGGTAACGATGGCGGCGAAGGACAACAGCCGGCCTGGCCGGCGAGGATTCAGTTCGGCAATTCCCAGCAGGAACGCCGGCGCGCGCCCCCAGGTAGCGGTGGACACGACAACGCGGAACCGTGCCTCGCCGGCGACCTCCAGCCACGCCGCCACCCACCCGTCCGCCAGCGGGGCAACGGACGGCCGCGACGAGCCTTCGGTCGTGAAGCTGACCCGGGATGCATCGGGCGCGAACGTGCGGGGCCCGCTCAAGAGCATGGCAAATATCTCGGAATTCCTGCGGCGCCCAGAAACTGCAGACCATGAGACCAGCGCCTCGTTTCCTGTCCCGGCCGCAGCCACATCAATGACCGATTGTGGCGTCAGCAGGACCCGCTCTCCCGAGCCTGACGGATCCACCCGCAGCGCATACAGGCGCCCCATCGCCGCGAATCCCCGCTCCACGACCGGCAGGAGGACCTCGGTGGAGCCTCCGATGTCCAGAGGAATCGGGGGAATCACCACCGGAAGCGAGATCGTGCCTGTGAGCGTGCGCGGTCGGAGAGTCCCATCCATCGGCGCCGTGGTCAGGCGGTAGGTGTCGAAGCCGACGGGGGTCCACCAAAATAGTCGCGCCCCCGGCGCGAGGGCAGCCCCATCGCCGTCGGCGACGGGACGTGCGGGGGCGACCGGACGGCCGGACGAGTCGAGCCGGACGAACCAGATCCGGCGCCCGGAGTCGGCGAACTGACTCCAGGCCACCGACCATCCGCCCGCGTGGGGAATGATGGCAATGCGCCCGGATTCCTCGGCGGTCGGCCCCACCGCCGCCGTCCGAACCACCTTGTCTCCATCCTCGAGCACCGCGACAGTCAGCGCGTATCCGTTGGGCACGAGACTCATCCAGGCAACCGCGACACGGGTGCCGGCTGCGGCGGCGACCGGCCAACCGGCCCGGGCGTCGACGGCTTCCGAGATGACCTGCGGCGTGGAGGTGCCCGCGGACCGGCCGACCGAGGCATGAAGCAGCCGGGGGCGCTCGCGTCGGCCACCAAGCCAGTACAGGTGCGTCCGACCGTTCAGCGTCACCAACGTAGGCGGCGCCACGACGGCTGTTTCAGCGACCGTGACTGGGTCGGACCACACCAAACTGCCGGGAACAGGGAACGGGGAACTGGGAACGGATGATGCTGCGAGCGAAGATCCGTGATCGAATGGAATCAGCGAGAGAAGGACAGCAAAGATCGAAAGTGCCAGGATCGGCCGGGTGGATTTCCATTCCCTGTTCCTTGTTCGCCGTTCCCGGTGTTCAGACACGTTCCAGCGGAGCATATCCCAGCGCGAGCCGCTTCACCCCTCGCTCGAACTGCACGGTGACCACGGTACGCGCACCTTCCCCTTCGACCTCCAGCACCCGCCCCGTGCCGAAGCTCGCGTGACGGACCTGATCACCGACGGTCAGCTCCGGCACTTCACGGCCGTCCTCTTCCCAGCTCATCTGGGGGGCCGGGGCCGGCGGTTGGGGTCTGGCCATCAGATCGGCAGGCACTTCGTCTAAGAAGCGTGAAGGCACCGCAGGAACCGTCGTGCCGAAGATCGTCCGGTTCCGGGCGAAGGACAGATAGAGCCGTTCCTTGGCGCGGGTCATGCCCACGTAACAGAGCCGGCGTTCTTCTTCCATGCCGCCCTCTTCGTCCAGCGACCGGGCATGGGGGAACAGGCCCTCCTCCAGACCGGCGAGGAACACGATCGGGAACTCGAGCCCCTTCGCCGAATGGAGCGTCATCAACGTGACGCGGTCGATCTCCTCCGACCACGTGTCGAGGTCGGTCACCAGCGCCAGGTGTTGGAGGAATGCCTCCACGCTTTCCTCGCCGGTGGTCTGCTCGAATTCCTGCGCCACCGTGACCAGCTCGCGCAGGTTTTCCAGCCGGCTGTAGGCGTCGTCCGTCCCCTCCGCTTCGAGCATCGCCTGATAGCCCGATTCGGCGATCGTCATCTCGATGAGGTCGGTGGCGCGCACCCGCCCGGCACGATCACGCAAGCGTTCGATGAGCCCGACAAACTCGCCGGCGGCGCGCTGCGCCTGCCTGGGAAACTGCTCGAGCCCTTCGGGAGTCGCCATCGCGTCATACAGGCTCAGCCCTCGTGCCGCCGCGAAGGTGCCGAGGCGTTCCAGACTGACGTCCCCGATGCCCCGTCTGGGCACGTTTACCACGCGCTTAAGGCTCACACTGTCATATGGTGCGAGCGCGAGCCGCAGGTATCCCAAGACGTCTTTGATCTCCTTGCGTTCGTAGAACCGCACCCCGCCGACGATGCTGTACGGGATGCCGGTCCGCAGGAACTGCTCCTCGAACAGGCGCGACTGCGCGTTGGTACGGTACAGGACGACGACGTCATTGTACCGACGGGGTTCGGGGTTCGGGGTTCGGGGTTCGGAAGTCGGGCCTGCCGGATAAGCCAGATCTCCACGAAAGCGTCTGATCTCATCCGCAACAAAGCGGGCCTCATCGTGGCCGTCGTAGGCGTCGTAGAGGACCAGCGGCTCTCCAGTCTCGTTGGCTGTCCACAGCGATTTGCTGTGCCGGTGAGGGTTGTGGCGGATGACGCCGGTGGCGGCGGCGAGGATCGTCTTGGTGGACCGGTAGTTCTGCTCGAGCTTGACGATTGTGGCGTCAGGATAATCTCGCTCGAACTCGAGGATGTTGCGGATGTCCGCTCCTCGCCACATGTAGACTGACTGATCATCGTCCCCCACACAGCACAGATTCCGATGCTTCTGGGCGAGGGTCTTGACGATCAGGTACTGCGCGTGGTTCGTGTCCTGATACTCGTCGACGAGGACGTGGAGGAAGCGCTCCTGATACTCTTCCTTCACGTCCTGAGCCTCATCAAACAGCGTGATGACACCGAGGAGCATATCGTCGAAATCCAGGGCGTTGCGTTGCTGCAAGGCGGCCTGGTAGCCGCGGTAGACGCGGGCCACGATCTCCTCGAACCACCCCCCCGCCGCCTCAGCGTATGCGACGTGGTCAATAGCTTCGTTCTTGGCGCGGTCGATCAGGGAGAGGAGCATCGACGGCGGAAACCGCCGTTCGTCGAGGCTGAGATCGGCCAGGACATCGCGAATAACCCTCCGTTGATCGTCGTCGTCATAGATCAAGAAATTCCGGGCGATCCCGATCCGGTCGCCGTGGCGCCGGAGGACGCGGCCGCAGATATGGTGGAACGTCCCGATCCACATGGCGCGGCCGATCGCAGCGCCGATCAGCCGGTCGACGCGCGTCCGCATCTCGTTCGCCGCCTTGTTGGTGAACGTCACCGCGAGGATGCGCCGCGGGGCCACGCCCCCGTCGCGCACCAGGTGGGCGATGCGGTAGGCCAGCACGCGCGTCTTGCCGCTGCCCGCTCCCGCCAGAATCAGCAGGGGCCCGCCTTCATGCTCGACGGCCTGTCGTTGCGGTGGGTTCAGATCGGCGAGGAAGGCCACTTACATAACCTACACAACCTACACAACCTACACAATCACCTGCTTAGGTTGGCAGTTATTCCCACTCGATGGTCGCGGGCGGCTTGCTGGTAATGTCGTACGCCACGCGGGTGACGGCGGGAACCTCCCGCGTGATGCGGCTGGCAATGCGTTCCAGCAGGTCATCGCTCAAGCGCGCCCAGTCGGCCGTCATCCCGTCCTCGCTGGTCACCGCGCGCACGATGACAGCGTGCCCGAAGGTCCTGGCGTCGCCTTTGACCCCAACGGTGTGCACCGGCAGCAGAACCGCGAAGGCCTGCCAGATGTCCCGCATCTTCCCGGCGGCGCGCAGCTCATCGAGGACCACCGCATCCGCGGCCCGGAGCAGGTCGAGGCGCTCCGGTGTCACTTCCCCCAGGATGCGCACGGCCAGCCCGGGACCGGGGAACGGGTGGCGCCAGACCATCTCGTCGGGAAGTCCCAGCTGCCGCGCGACTTCGCGCACTTCGTCCTTAAAGAGTTCCCGGAACGGCTCGATGAGCCCCAGGTGCATCGTCTCGGGCAGGCCGCCGACATTGTGGTGCGTTTTGATGCGCGCGGCGGTCCGCGTCCCGCTCTCGATCACGTCCGGGTACAGCGTGCCCTGCACGAGGAACTCGATCGTCCCGAGCTGCGCGGCTTCCTCCTCAAAGATCGCGATGAACTCCTCGCCGATCCGCCGGCGCTTCACCTCCGGATCGGTCACACCGGCCAGGCCGGCGACGAACCGCGCGCCGGCATCGACGTGAATGAGCGGGATCTGGAAGTGATCGCGGAACGTGCGCACCACCTGCTCCGACTCGCCCCGGCGCAGCAGACCGTGATCGACGAAGATGCACGTCAGCTGGCCGCCAATGGCCCGATGCACCAGGGCCGCCGCGGCGGCCGAATCGACTCCTCCGGACAGCGCGCAGATCGCGCGGCGTGCTCCGACACGGCCGCGGATGGCCTCGACCTCTGTTTCGATGAACGAGGCCATGGTCCACTGTGGGCGGCAGCCGCAGACGTGGTAGAGAAAGTTCTGCAGCACCTGGCTGCCCCACGGGGTATGGGTGACCTCCGGGTGAAACTGGAGACCATACAGACGCCGCCCCGGGTTGGCCATGGCCGCGATCGGGCTGTTGTCGGTGTGGGCCAGCGGTCGGAACCCGGTGGGCACCTCGACGACCGAATCGCCGTGACTCATCCAGCACAACAGTTTCGCCTCCAGGCCGGCGAACAGTGTGCCGCGATCGTCCACGCGCAGGCGCGTCCGGCCGTACTCCCGCTGGTCCGCGGGCGCCGTTCGCCCACCGAGCTCATGGGCCATCAACTGCATCCCGTAACAGATGCCGAGGATCGGAATCCCGGCGTCGAACAACGCGGGGTCAGCCCGCGGCGCGCCGGTCTCGTACACGCTGGCGGGACCGCCCGAGAGGATCAATCCCCGCGGTTGACGGGCCAGCAGGTCGGCGACAGGCGTGTCGTGGGGCAGGATGAGGCTGCGGACCTTCGCTTCGCGCACGCGACGGGCAATCAGCTGGGCGTACTGCGCCCCGAAATCGAGAACGATCACGGTGTCCGCGGCAGATGGACGGGCTTCGGGCTCCGGGATACTGACGGGGTTCGAGGTTCGGGGTTCGGGGTTCGGGAAAGACTCGGCCTTGGATCTCATCAGACGTTGCGTAATGAGACGACAAGTTTGTTCAGCATTTGACCGACTCGAGTGTACCCTTCATCAAGATTTCGCCATTCCTGAGACCCAACAAAGTTGAGATCATGACTCAACATGAGGAGGGATTTCACCTCAGTCTGAGAACCGCGCGAAATGACGCACGATTGAAGGTATTCTCGGCGGCTGCCGCGGGCATGCCCTTCAGCGATGTTGCTGAACACACTGACCGCAGCCCGCCGAAGTTGCTGTGATAGTCCATACCTTTCTGTTGTTGGAAAACGTGCAGTCACGTGATACACATTCAGAGCGAGCCGATATGCAAGCTGCCAGACTTCCAGGCGGCGGTAACGATCGTCTTCCACTCATGGCCTCCGCCCTCCTCGAACCCCGAACCCCGAACACCGAACCTCGGTAGTTAGCGACCTTGCCCTACCCGCTGCGCGAATTGCGCCGCCTTCCCCTCCGTCGCCAGCGCCGGCGCGATCAAGATTTCCACCGCGTGCATCTCTCGGATGGTCCGTGCCCCACACATCCCCATCGCCGTGCGGAGGGCGTCGGCTAAGTTCTGCGTCCCGTCGTCAGTCTGCGCGGGGCCCAGCAGAATCTGCGCCAGCGTTCCGGTGGTCCCGACTGTGATCCGCGTGCCGCGTGGGAGCGCCGCATGCGGCGTCGCCATGCCCCAGTGATACCCGCGGCCGGGTGCCTCCTCGGCCCGCGCCAGCGCAGACCCCAGCATGACCGCGTCCGCCCCGCAGGCGATGGCTTTGGCGACGTCGCCGCCGGTGGCGATGCCTCCGTCGGCGACGATCGGAACGAACCGGGTGCTGCGGCGGTGGAACTCATCGCGCGCCGCGGCCACGTCGGCGATCGCGGTCGCCTGAGGAACCCCGACCCCCAGGACCCGTCGGCTGGTGCACGCGGCCCCCGGCCCGACGCCGACGAACAACCCGGCCGCCCCGGCCTCCAGCAGCGCCATGGCCGCATCGTATCCCACGCAGTTGCCCACCATCACCGGCAGCTCGGACCGAGCGATGACGTCGCGGATCGGAACGGACCGGCCGCGCGACGAGTGGTGTGCGTCGGTGACGACCGTCGATTGAATCACGAGGAGGTGCGCGCCGGCGCGCTCCGCGACGGCGCCCAGGCGGGATGCCGACGCCGGGGTCATCGAGACGGCCGCCGTGGCCCCCGCATCGAC
>DASYRL010000029.1:0-7889 GCA_036004445.1 bacterium | reverse complement strand
GGCAACGGTCCCGGAGAGCTGTCGGGATGGATCCGGCCGACGGCCGAGGCGGCCCGCGCCCAGGCCCGCTCCAGCGGCCGGCCTGTGCGGCTGACGCTTGCCCTGCTGCCGACGCAATTTGCCGGCGGCGCCGAGCTGGAGACCGTCCGATCGTGGCGGCTATTCGACCGGATCATTGAGCCGGCGACCTGCGTTCGCCTGGCGGCGGGCCTGGGCTCGTTGGAGACCCTGCGACGCGGCGCGCTCGTGCACCTCGGCGGCGACCTGTGGCTGTCGTCCCGCCTGGCCGCGCGGGCCGGCCTGCCGGCGGCCGCGTTCAGCGAAACGCTGCTGATCGCGTCCCGCCACCGCGGCTTTGCGCGCATTTTCGTCCCCACCGGCGGCCACGCCGCCGCGCTGCGGGACCGCGGCGTGCCGTCCGATAAGATCGTGGTGACCGGCGATCCCAGGGCCGCCGCCCCTGCGGAGGCGGGAACACTCGCCGTGGCCGCGCCGCGGGACGACATCATTGCGCTGCTGCCGGGCAGCCGCGATCGGTTCTTCCGAACCGCCGGACCCATCTTCCTCGAGATCGCCGCCGCGCTGGCGGCAATCCGTCCGCAGATGCGCGCAGTCGTGGTCGTGGCGCCGTTCATCACGCCGGACACGCTCGCCGCGGTCCGGCACCCGGCGGGAAACGGAACCACCCCGCCGGTGCAGTGGCTCACCGGCGATCCCTGGCCGGTCCTGACCCGCGCCCGGTTTGCGTTGACGCTGCCCGGCACCTCGACGCTCGAGCTGGCGGCGGCCGGCATTCCGTTCGCCGTTGTGCTGCCGACCGACCACGTCGCCCTGGCCCCGGTCGAAGGACTGCTGGAGTGGATTGCCCGGATCACCGGGCTGCAGAGACCGCTCAAACGCGCCATCCTGGCCCGCTACCGCGCGCGGATGCAGTTTCTGGCGCTGCCGAACCAGCGTGCCGGACGCCAGATCGCGCCCGAATGGATCGGCAGTCCGGCGGCGGAGGACCTCGCGCGCCGCGTGGACGATCTGCTGAACGATCCGCCCGCCCTCGCCGCGATGGCCGCGGCGCTGTCGGAGCTGTACGCACCCGACGCGGCCGCTCCGTCCCGCATCGCGGCGTCCGCGTACGCGCTCGCCGGATGAGACTCCTCCTCCGGTTCATCGCACCGTACTGGGCATACGCGGCCGGCGGCGTGCTGTGTCTGCTGTCCATCGTGGCGCTCGAATTGTTCGTTCCCCGGTACCTGGGCGCCACGATCGACACGATCATCCGCACCCGGAGCCTGCAGACCCTCAATTCCGCCGCGCTGGTGTTCCTGCTCGTCTACGCCCTGCGCAGCGGGCTGCTCTACGGCCAGATTTCGCTCAGTCTGCTGATCGGTCACCGCGTGATCGCCGACGTCCGGCAGGACCTGTTCGAGCGCGTGCATCGGTGGTCGCTGGACCGCCTGGCGCGGTTCAGCAGCGGGGACCTGATCGCCCGCAGCCTGCACGACACGCAAATCGTGCAGACGACCCTGCTGATCGGCGTGCTGGACTTTCTCGCCACCGGGGTCCTGCTGGCCGGCATCATCGTCATGCTGTTCGTCGTGCAGTGGCAGCTGGCGCTGCTGCTGGGTGCCGTCATCCCCATCCTCCTGGGCGCCGCCCGCGTGTTCGGCCGGGAAATCCAGCGGGTGAGCCACCGCGCACAGGAGCGGATTGCCGACCTGTCCTCCCTCCTCCGCCAGGCGTTCGGCGGGGCTCGCGTGATCAGGGCGTTCGTGCAGGAGTCCCGCGAGATCGGCCGGTTCCGCCGCGAGAACGAACGCGCCCTGGCTGACCAGCTCCGCATCAGTCAGCTCACCGCCGTCCAGGTGCCCCTGATCAGTTTTCTGACCGCACTGGGCCTCGTCGCGATCCTATGGCAGGGAGGCCGGCTGGTTACCGACGGCACCATCACTGCCGGGGCGCTGGTATCGTTTCTCGTGTACGCCAGCCTGGCGATCGAACCGGCGGTGGCCATCTCCCGGCTGTACAGCTCCATCCGCCAGGGTCTCGGGGCGCTGGAGCGCGTGGCCGAGCTAATGGCGGTCACCGACGGCGTGACCGACGATCCGCAGGCCACAGACCTGCCCCCGGTCCGCGGCCGCGTGCGGTACGAGGGCGTTTCGTTCGGATACCGCGAGACGCAGCGGGCGCTGTCGGGTGTCACCCTCACCGTGGAGGCCGGAGAACGGATCGCGGTGGTGGGGCCGAGCGGGGCCGGCAAAACAACGCTGATCAACCTGCTGCCCCGGTTCTACGATCCCGCCGCGGGACGGGTCGAGATCGACGGGCACGATCTGCGCTCGGTGCGGCTGCGGTCACTCCGCCGCCAGATCGGACTGGTCCCCCAGGAAACCGTACTGTTCGACGGCACCGTCCGCGAGAATATCGCCTATGCCCGCCCGGAGGCCTCAGACGACGAAGTCGCCGAAGCCGCGCGGGTCGCGAACGCGCACGAGTTCATCATGCAGCTGCCCGAGCGCTACGACACCCCGCTGGGCGAAGATGGCTACGCCCTGTCCGGCGGGCAGCGCCAGCGGCTGGCCATTGCCCGCGCGGTGCTCAACGCGCCGCGCATCATCATTCTCGACGAGGCGACGTCGGCGCTGGACAGCGAATCGGAGCGGCTGATTCAAGAGGCATTGGACCGGCTGACCGCAGGGCGCACGACGTTCATCATCGCGCACCGTCTGTCGACCATCCGCAAGACCGACCGCATCATCGTGTTGAATAAAGGGACGATCGTGGAAGAAGGACGCCATGACCAGCTGCTGGCCGCGGGCGGCACATACGCGAGAATCGTCGCGCCCCAACTACAACCGACACAACCGACACAACCGACACAATCACCTACACAGTCTGGGTTGCGGTGAATGTTTGTGTTTGTGTCGGTTGTGTAGGTCGTGTAGGTCGTGTAGGTTCGAGGTATGCCGATCGAGGTCAGCGTCGTGGTTCCCACCTATAATCAGGCCGCCGCGCTCACCGCGTCGCTGCCGCCCCTGCTCGCCCAGGAACTGCCGGCGGCGAGTTACGAGGTGGTGGTCGTCGACGACGGGTCGACGGACGACACGGCCCGGACGCTCGCGGCCCTGAGCGCGACGGCTGGAGGCCTTCGCATCCTCACTCTCCCGGTGAATCGCGGCCGGAGTGGAGCCCGCAACGCGGGCATCGCCGCCGCCCGCGGCCGGATCGTGATCTTCGTCGACGGCGACATCATCGTGCGGCGGGACTTTCTGGCCTGCCACCTCGAGATGCATCGCGCGCGCGGCAGTTGGGTCGTCTCGCGCGGGCCGGTCGTCCCCGTGGCGAGTCCCGCCGACGTACCGGAAACGGGTATCCCGGCGCTCGCCGGGTCCCCAGCATACCTCAACACGACGAACGCCGGCGTGCCGGCCGAGGCGCTCCACCAAGCCGGAGGGTTTGACGAATCCTTCCCCGGCTACGGGTGGGAGGACTTCGAGCTCGGGATCCGGCTAAAGCAGCTGGGGCTGCGCCGCGTCTTCCGCCGCCGCGCGGTGGCGTTCCATCTCGAACCGCCGCCGGGCTGGAATACCATCGACGCGGATCTGGCGCGGGAGACCGAACGCGCCCACAGCGCCGTCTACTTCTTCCACAAGCATCCGCTGTGGGAGACACGGCTGCTCATCCAGGCCACCCCGGTCCACCACGCCGCGTACTGGCTGCAGACCGGGGCCGGCCTCATCACAGCCGGCAACGTCGAGCCGATTGCCCGCCGCCTGCAGTGGCGGGGGTGGACAGGTCTGGCCGCCGTGCTCTATCGTGGAGTTCTCAACCGCCACTACCTGGGAGTGCTGGAACAGGAACTGGCGAGGAACCATCAAAGGACACCCACCGATGCCTGACGTCAGCGTCATCATCCCCACCTACAACAACCGCGATGCCCTCGCCCGTGCCCTGCAATCCCTCCTCGGCCAGACCATGCCGGCCGAGCGGTACGAGATCATCGTCCTCGACGACGGCTCGACGGATGGGACGCAGGAGCTGGTCGAGAAGGTGGACGCTCCGGTTCGTCTCCGCTACCAGTGGCAGCCAAACCGGGGGCGGTCGGCGGCACGGAACGCGGCCGCGGACCTGGCGGGCGGGGCGGTGCTGTTGTTCTTGGACTCCGACATCGTGGCCAGGGCGGACCTCGTACAGCGGCACTGGGAATTCTACCAGGCCCGGACGGATCGCATCGGCGTCCAGGGCCGGACCGTCATCCACCCCGACTGCAAAGTCACGTTCTTCATGAAGACGAAAGAGTTGACGCCCGACCTGACCTGGCGGCGGCACGGCAACATGTCGCCGTACCACGTGGTCACCCGCAACCTGTCCATCCGGGCCGAAGACTTCCGCGCCGCGGGAGGCTTCGACGAGGGGTTCGTCGGCTACGGATGGGAGGACATCGAGCTGGGCCTGCGCATGCACCGCACGGGCGTGCGCTTCCTCTACGATCCCAAGACGGTGGGCTACCATTACGAGATCGAGTCGCTGGAGCGGACGCGCTCGAAGCTCCGCGAGGCCGGTGAGAGCGCGGTGTATTTCTGGCGCAAGCTGGGCTCGCGGCTGGGCATGGGTCTGTTTCTGGAGATTCACCCGCTGCTGTTGCCGCTGAAGTGGACCATCTACCGCACCCGGCTGTACGGCGACCTCGTGCGGAGGGTGCTGCCGTGGGCGGAGCGGCGGCAGAACGTCTGGGTCGCCAACGAGTGCTATAACTACCTGATCTGGGAATCGTACTATGATGGCGTCTTTCCGGCTCTGAGAAATGGCATGCATCCCGCGAAGACCGACGTGAACGCGACTTACCCCATCCCCGAAACTATCGTCGATCCGTAATGACGTCCATCGTTCATGGTTCATCGTTCGCAGTTCGTCACTTCATGGTTCCGCCATTAGTAACAAGGAGGGCGGAGGCTATGGATGGCTGGGGGCTTCGAGGAACTCGATGCTTGGAAACTCGCCCACGCACTTGCCCTGGATCTCTACAGGGTGACTGAGAGATTCCCTCCCCGAGAGCGGTACGGTCTCACGCTTCAGATTCGTCGCGCCGCGTTGTCGATACCGGCAAATCTCGCAGAAGGCAGCGCGCGCCAATCACCCAAGGAGTTTTTCCAATTCTGTAGCGTCGCCCGCGGATCTATCGCGGAAGTACGGTATTTCCTTAGGTTCTCGAGGGATATCGGCTGGGTCGACCAAGAAACGCATCAGCACATCGTCGAGCGGTACGAACGCGTCAGCAAGATGACGAATGCACTGATGAGTTATCTTCGTACCCATCGGCGACCTACCAGGCAGCGTGAATGAACCACGAACCATGAACGAGGAACGACCATCGGTCCTCATCATCAGCAACGGCCACGGGGAAGATGCCGTCGGTGCTGCGCTGGCACGGCGTCTCGAAGCCGCAGCGCACACGGTCATGGCTTATCCCCTCGTAGGGACCGGGCGGAACTACGGCAGAATCCCGATGCTCGAACCGGTGCGGGAACTTCCCTCAGGCGGGTTCGGGGCGCGCGGCACGGGGCTGGTGGCGGACCTCCGGGCCGGCGGCCTGGGCCTCGTACGCCGACAGCGCCGGACACTGCGCGCCGAGCGCGGGCGCTACGACCTCGTCGTGGCGATTGGCGACGCGTTCTGCCTGTGGATGGCCGCCGCGACCGGACCGGCGATGTTCATCGGGACCGCGAAATCGTCCCGGCACGATCCCTACAGCTGGCTGGACGTGCGGATCATCCGCGGTCTAGCCGCCCACGTGTTTGCCCGGGATGAGGACACCGCCGCCGCTCTGCGGGCCCGCGGTATTGATGCCGCGTACGTGGGCAACCCGCTGATGGATACTATCGGCTCCGCCGGATCCGGCATCGTGCGCCGGCCCGACCGACACGTCGTCGTGCTGCTGCCGGGCAGCCGGCAGGAGGCGTACGTGAACCTTGAAAACCTGCTGCGCCTCGCGGGGGTCGTCACGCAGCGTGCCCCGGTGGACTGGTGGTGCGCGCTCGCCCCGACCCTCGATCGGACGAAAGCAGAAGCGATGTCGCCCGACGTCAACTTCTCAACGGACTTCGGCGGGACCGTCGGATCGGCCGACGTCGTGGTGTCGCTCGCCGGGACGGCCAGCGAGCAGGCCGCGGGCCTGGGAAAACCGGTGGTCGCCTTCCCGGGGTCAGGGCCACAGTTCACCCCTCAGTTCCTCGCGCTTCAGCAGAAGTTGCTCGGAGACGCTCTCGTATCCGCCCCGACCTGGACCGAGGCGGCGGCGGCCGTGCTGCGGCTGTTGGCCGATCCGGAGGAGCGGCTGCGCCGGGGCGCCGCGGGACGACTGCGGATGGGGCCGCCGGGCGCAATCGAACGGATAGCGGGGGAGATTCTGAAGGGACTGAAGGCGCAAACGGACAAGCGAGCAAACGGGCAAGCACACAGCAACTGACTTTGGTGCATATTACTCGTCCGTATCTGTCAATACCGAACACGTCGCTAGTTCGCGCGACCAAACACAACTCGCCCCGGAACGAGTTGCGTTTGGTCAATTGAATTGGCGACAGAACAAGAGAGAGAAAAACGGCGTCGTAGCTTGACGGGGGAAACCACTCTCCGCCGTTTGATCTCCTCGATGCGCATCTGAGCAAACTCTACAGGCGTCCGGTACACAACGACAGCATGGTCAACCGCATCTGTGACCGCACCCAGCGAGAAGCTCGTCGTTCAAGCGAGGGACTCGGGATGAGAAGATAGACGTCTATGTCAAGACTTGACCCTCTTCCCGGTCGGCTTGAGTTTCCGTTGATGTTTTGACCGTGAAGCAGGCAGAGTTCTTCTAGGCTGAGTCCTGTTCAATCGTGTGATGGCGTTCAGACCACTCAGTGCCTCGTGAAGGTGGGCGTCAAGATGTTGAAACGAGACCTGAACATCGACAATAATCCCCATCAATTTGCGTTTGTCCTGAACTTCGACTAACTCGTGCAGAAGGCCAACCCCGCGCCAGAATTCGTAGAAAATCTCTCCCAGGTCGGTTGCCAATAGGACCTGATCTTTCCGGAACCTCTCAAGCTTTCTTCTGATCGGCTCGATCAACAGAGGCCGAGGCTTCCAAAGGGCATTTTTCGGTAGGTCGACCCGCTCAATGGTTTTCATGGAGATTGACCGCCCTTTGCCTACAAATTCGTGAAGTAGTCTTCTGGCTTGATCCCGGCTTTGCGAAGGAACTCGAGGAGTTGTTGTATCTCCTCAGTAGTCCAACCTTCTTGTCTCAGGTACTTAGCAATAACTCGCCAATCACTCCCGAAGCGCTGCGTGATTTGCTTCAGAAATCCTCGTATGTCTTTCTTCCACTTATCAATCGTTTCTTGCCCGCGTCCTGGTTTCTTGTTGGGGCGCTGGGGTCCGATGGGAGTACCGTAAATGTTTGCAAGATGCTCCCTTACTCTTCCCATAAGGCTGCTCGTGACCTGCGAGGGATCCGCACCTGAACCACCCATCAGCAGGAGCACCAGCGGATTCAATTGATTGAACAGCCAAACCGTTATTGCGACCAGTACGAGACCAGTACGAGACCTACATAGACATATGGATTCTCCATCGGGGTCGCAATTTGACCGTCCAGGTCAACTAGGTTGGCGGGGTTATCTTCCGCGTACGTGTAGAAGTTAAGACTTGCTGGCTCGAAGGGACGGTCTTGCACAGAATCTTCGCTCAGCCATCTTCCTATAGTTGGATCGTAGAACCGCGCCCCCATGTGGTAGAGGCCGCTCGCCGAATCGAGCTCGGCGCCGGTGAACCGGTAGTTAGGCACAGTTGCCCCGGTCGCAGCACGCTGGTTGCCCCAGGCATCGTAGAGCAGCGTGGCCACAGTTGCGCCC
>DASYRL010000028.1:0-3757 GCA_036004445.1 bacterium | reverse complement strand
GACGGTATGTACGGCAGGAGCGGTTGGACGTCGTAATCGGCCACGTGCTCCGTCCGATGCAGATACTGCGGCATCCGGCGGGGATCCATCGGCTGGAAAAACAGGGGTCCGGTGTCAGGTGTCAGGGGCCCGGGGAACCACCGGTGTCCGGGGTCCGGGGTCCGGGGCCCGGGGTTACAACCGGACACCTGACACCCGACACCGGACACCGCTGTCGTCGCGTCCACCTGTTTCACGACAAGCATCCGATCCACCGGCAGATCGGTCAGCACCTGCGTCCGCCCATCGGGCCAGATCACTTCCAGGCTGTCCACGCGGCGTGCCGAACCGAGGCCGAAATGCCCGCGGTCGTCCATGCTGGACATGTAGCCGCGATATGGGCTCTGATAGAGGTATTGTCGCTGTCCCCCGGCGCTGAGGATCAACGTGGCGCCGATCCCGCGACGGTTGGGATTCTCCCCCTCCAGCTTGATCGCCAGATAGTGATGGGCATCATCCGGCGGTTGGACGTTCCGATAGATGAACGCGGGACTGTCGATGTTGTTGACCACCAGGTCGAGCTTGCCATCGTTGTCGAGATCGGCATAGGCGGCCCCGTAGGAAAAGCCCGGCTGGTCCAGCCCCCAGGCCTTGGTGCGGTCGGTAAACGTCAGGTCGCCCTCATTGCGGAAGAGGTAGTTCGGCAACCGGTATACGCGCAGCTGCCGCAGCAGCTCCATTCCGATGTCGTGGGACCCCTTCGCATCGCCTCGCTGGTGCTTGACCCGGTACATCGCCATCTGGTAGTCGTAATCGTTGCCCGCCTTGGGATAGCCGTTCGTGATGAAAATGTCCTTGCGGCCATCGTTGTCCACGTCGGCGAACAGGGTGCTCCAGCTCCAGTCGGTGTGCGCGACGCCGGCCAGGTGGGCGATCTCGCTGAACACGAGGTCGCCGGCGGGCGTGAGGCCATTGGAGAGCTGCAGGGTGTTGACCTGGTAGTCGTCGCGGAATCCCCGCATGCGGAACTCCAGCATCCCGCCGTAGTTCATCGCCCCGCTCATCCGCTTTCGCTCGCTCAGCGCGGCCGGCATCATGTCGGCCTGGATGATGTCCGGCCAGCCGTCGTTGTTGACGTCGGCGACGTCCACGCCCATTCCCGCAAAGCTTGCATGCTTGACCCAGGCCCCGGCCTTGTCGCTGAACGTCCCGTCATGGTTGTTGACGTACAGGATGTCGTTGGGCGTGTCGTCGTTCGACACGTAGATATCGGGCCAGCCATCCCGGTTCACGTCAGCCACGGCGACGCCGAGTCCATACCCGACCTGCCGCAGGATGCCGGCTTCCGTGGAGACGTTGCTGAACGTCCCGTCGCCGTTATTGCGATACAGCTGGCTGTAGCTGCTGGTGCTCCTGCTGGGGATGCCGGCGGGGTGGATTTCCGCCTCCCCGCGCGAAAAATCGTGGGGCGAATTGTTGAGCACGAAGAGATCGAGGAAGCCGTCCCCGTTGTAATCCAGGAACACCGAGTGCGTCGTAAACCCGGTGTCGGCGATGCCGAATCGCGCCGCCGATTCCGTGAAGGTGTGATTCCCGTTGTTGATGAAGAGCAGATTGGCCCGGCGAGCCGCGGGGGTCCATTCCGGCCCGGACACCGAGACGTAGATATCGAGGTACCCGTCGTTGTTGACGTCCGCCATTGCGACGCCACTGGCCCACCGGTCCGTCTTGACCCCGGCCGACTCGGTGATGTCCTCGAACCGCATGCCCCCTTTGTTCCGATACAGGCGGCTGGAAACCATGTTGCCGGTGAGATAAATGTCCGGCAATCCGTCGCTATCGAGATCTCCAACCGCCACGCCGCCGCCGTTATAGATGAAGTAGTCGGCCTGGAGGTTCTCGCTGTCGCTGACCGTAATCGGGTTGGCGAACGTCACGCCGGTTCGCCCCGGGCTCAGCAGCTCGAACAGGCGCGGACCGTGGGATTCACAGCCCGCCAGGGAGAGCACGGCGGGCAGCAGAACGAACGGACGCAGGCTCACTTCTCGGTCGCGTCGGCGGGGGGGTGATCGTCGGCGACGCGACCCTGCAGAGAGTGGTGGAACGGTCCCGCGTGCGTCGTGGGTTGGTCCTCGTACAGGTCGTCCGGATCGCAGGCGGCGAGGTCGACCAGGAAGCGGCTCAAGCGCGTGGCGACGGCGGCCAGGTAGCGCTCGCCTTTCTGCGGGGTCGCCGCGCGGGGGTTGCCGATCCCGGTATCGGCCGACACCTGGGTCCAGCGGCGCGGCGCCCAGGCCCATCCTTCTCGAAACGCCGCGATGCGGGAGCGCCGTTCTTTCCCTTCCCCGGCCTCCGAGAGCGGCCGGACCAACGGCTTGGCCACGTGCAGCATGATACTGGTCTCCATTTCGCCCGCGTGATCGCCCAGGTCCTCGAAGTACTCCGCCGCGTTCACGACCTGGTACCAGTTCGTCACGCACAGGAAGAGCCGCAGGCGAGGCTGCAGCTCCCGGATCATCGTGCGAAAATCGTTGCCGCCGTGCCCGTTGAGGATCACCAGCTTGCGGATCCCCCCCCCTGACCCTCGAGGCTCTGCGCGAGGTCGCCCAGCACGGCCGCCTGGGTGCTGGGATTGAGGTTGAGACAGAAGGGAATGTCCAGCTGGCCGGTCTGGACGCCGAAGGGTACGGTCGGCAGCACCACGACGCGCGCCCCGGCTTCCCAGGCCAGCCGGGCGGCTTCCGCGGCGATGTGATCGGTTTCCACGGTGTCGGTGCCGTAGGGCAAGTGGGTGTTGTGGGCCTCCGTCGCCCCCCAGGGCAGGACGGCGACCTCGTAGCCGGTCTCACGCACTGTCTTCCACGTCGTCTCGGCGAGCAGGTACGGCCGGACGGGCATCGCGAGCTCCTCGAAGTTTGAACGGAATTGCGACAGGAGGACCTTCGATTGAAAAATGAATCGGTCCCGGAGGCCCCGCAAGGAAGGCAGGAGAATGCTAACGAAGCGCGACTACCGTCCCCAGGCTCGCCGCCCAGAAGAGGAACATCCAGCGCACCAGCCGCCCTTCGAGCGTGCCGAAGCGGCCTTCGAGAACGCCGATGCGCGCCAGCAGCCGGCCTTCGAGCAATGCCTGGCCGCTCTGGAACTCGCTGCGGAGTTCGGCCATCTCCTGTCGCAGCTCCGCGCGCAACTCCGCGACACGCTGTTCCAACTTGGCGTCGAATCGCGCGAAGTTGGTGTCGAAAAGATCCCGAAATTCCAGTCGGTACGTCGCGTCCACCTTGTTGAACCAGTCCACCAGTTCATTGGTAAGGTCGTCCCCGAACCTCTCGTAGAAGGCACGGGACAGCTTCGCGGTCACCGGCATCACTCGCTCCCCAAAGGATCCGGTGCGAGAATAAGTATGTGCTCGGCCACGCGCAGGATCAACCGATTGCGGAATACATCATTTCTCCGCAGGCCCCTACCAGGATCGCGAAGACTGGCGGCCTGCTGGCGATCGGCGTTCTCCTCACCGTCACCGCTGGCTGCGCGTCGCCCGCGGCACCAGGGC
Organism: bacterium; assembly: GCA_036004445.1. GTDB lineage: Bacteria > Sysuimicrobiota > Sysuimicrobiia > Sysuimicrobiales > Kaftiobacteriaceae > DASXUC01. Next base: position 225 of record DASYRL010000028.1, on the reverse strand, counting down.
GAGATTGGCGCGTCACGGGTGGCGACCCGGGGAATACCCGGTATTCCTCACTCGACCAGATCAATCGCGCCAACGTGGCACAGCTGCGCCTGGCATGGACGTACCACACCGGCGACATGCCCGTCTCCCCGGGCAGCTCGTCGCAGATTCAGGCGACGCCGATCGTCGTGGACGGCGTGCTGTACACGACCACCCCCGCGCTCGCCGTGATCGCGCTCCACGCCG
>DASYRL010000027.1:0-11561 GCA_036004445.1 bacterium | reverse complement strand
GATGACGGCGCTGACGCGCCTGACGGTCGGAGAGATCCGCGAGATTCCAGAGACGTTCGCACTGTACCTCGATGCCGCGGAGGAAGTCGCGGCGGTGGGGAGGGCGAGCGGCGTGACGATTCCGGATGGGCAGCGGGAACGAGTGCGCAGCCTTGCGCTGTCGCTGGACCCGGGCAGCCGCTCGTCGCTCTATCACGATCTGACCCACGGACGGCGCATGGAACTCGACGCCCTGCCCGGCACTGTCGTGCGGCTCGGGGGAAAATACGGCATTCCGACGCCGGTATGCCGCGCGATCTATGCCGCCCTCAAACCCTACGACACGGCCGCGCAAACGTGAGCGCGAGCAAGTACCTGATTCATTGCTTTGTACTGCGGCCTACAAGAGCCTTGTCTTGTTGATCAACAAGTGGCTGCGATTGGCTCGGGGGCGGCCCCTCGCTCCGAGTCGGGCGGCTCGGATTGACGTTGCAGGCCTCCCGTTCCCTTACGCGCGCGCCTGCCAAACGTTAGCTACGGATCATTACGGGCTGCTATCGCTCGCCGCAACTTTTGGTGGGTCGGACCCTCGCTTCACGGCCTGCCTTATGGTTGCCGCCCTCCCATCTTCGCGGTGGCCGCCCCACTCGCCGCCGCCGGCATCCCCATACCGTTTCTGCCACGAACGGAACTGGTTTCTGGATGGGGCTGGTGGAGGGCCGCCCGAGCGCTACGCCCGGCGGGCGAGCCGCCCAGGGAGCGAAGCGGCCTTCCACCAGCCCCGACAACGCAGGTTTCTTCTACCGCCGCACGCCGATCCGCCGCAGCAGGGCCTGCGCGGCCAGGCGCCCGCTTTCGGCGCCGCCGTTCATGAACCCCTGCCAGTCCAGGCTCGTATGCTCGCCGGCGAAGTACAGCGGCCCCACCGGCAGTCCCTCGGCACCGCGAATCGACGTCCACTGGCCGGGGGCGTAGGCCGAATAGCTCGCCTTCACCCAGCGATAGGTCGGCCACATCATCCGCGCCACGCTACCGTTGTGCTGCCGCGTGGCTCCCGGGAACATCAACTCCAGGTCGGGCAGCGCGCGCAATCCCTGCTCGCGGGCCGGTCCCCGGCCGACGTCGACGCCAGGCGTCCCTCCGAGGAACAGCGTCAACCCGCCCGCCGTGCCCGGCTGGAGCTGGCTGTTGTCCCAGCCGGTCTGGTACCACTGGTCCCCGTAGAACTCGCCGCTGTAGCCCTGTTGCCGCCACAACCGCGTCGCAAAGCCCAGCATCAGTTTTGAGTTCGTGCCGTACCCGAGCTCTCGGATTGCCCGCGTTTTGTACGGAGGCATCTCCACGCGGACGTCGACGTCGCGCAGGATGGTGAACGGCAGGGTGAGGATGGCGAAGTCGGCGTTCACCTCCGTCGGGCCTCCGCCGGGCCGCGCGAACGTGAGCTGGACGCCGCGGCCGCGGCCGCGCACGGCGACGAGCGCGTGCTCCACGCTGATCTGATCGCGCAGCCGGGCCGCCAGTGCGTCGGGAACCTGCTGGTTGCCCCCGCGCACCTTGTACCGTTGATCGCTCTCGCCGAAGATCTCGAACCCCTTCGAGAGGTCGGTGCCGATGTAGGTGATGAAGTTGAGCGCGGACTGGCGATCCGCGTTCGGGCCGTACTCCGTGACGTAGGCCACGAGCATGAGTTCTTTCAGCCAGCCGGTCATCCCGATGCGGTCGATGTACTCGCTCAGCGACATCCGGTCGAGCGCCTCGGCGTCGGGCGGGTGGTCGCGGAACCCGATTTCATCGGGGACTTTCTCGCTGTCGGCGGCGATGCGCCGGGTGAACGGGCGGTAGGCGTTGATGACTTCCCGCTCGCTGATCTGGCGATTGTTGAAGAAGTAGGAGACGTTGAGGTCCTCTTCGCTCGGCTGGTCGGTGTCGATGAGCCCCAGGTGGAACTCCTTGACCAGCGCCAGCATGTCCTCGTGTTCGCTGTCGATGAACTCGCCGCCGAACTCGGTCGACAGCCCGCGGGCCATGACGTTGTGCTGGGTATACATCCGTCCTCCGGTCCGTGGCGACGCCTCGTAGATGGCGGCGCGGTAGCCGGCCTTGCGCAGGTGCCAGGCCGCGTTCAGCCCGGCGATACCCGCCCCAACGATGACGATCCGCGGCGGCGCGGCGGCGCTGACGGGGGGCAGCAGCACGCCCGGCACGGAGGCGGCGCCGGCGGCAGCGGCCACGGCCAGCGACCCCTTGAGAAACTCCCGCCGCGAGATCCGCCGCCGGCTGAGCTCCAGCAGCTCATCGACGGGCGGCGCGCCGGGCGTATCGGCAGCGTGCGCGATGCGCAGCGTTCGCTGCAGGGCTCGGAACAGCGGGGTTCGTGCAGAGCGTCGCCAGGTCGCTGACATACCGGCTACCTCCGTTTCGACTCTTGCAAGGATGCCAGCGAATTCGTGCGCCGGACCGGCCCTCCTGCCACCCCTGGCGCTTATTCAGCCGGCCGCATTACACCGACCCCAATCTCCTCGGCCAGGGTGGTCAGCGCCTCGCGATCGGGCGGGCGGAGGCGGATGTCCAGTGCAGCCGGCAGGTCGACCGTGAGCGGCAGGACGAGCCGCTTGTTGAGGAGGATGCGGTCCCGCATCGGCTCGAGCTTGCCCCGCACGCTGGGGATCGACACGCCATCGAGGTGCTCGAGCAGCAACTCCACCGAGGGGAAGAGCTTCAGCAAGGCCGCCGCGGTCTTCGGGCCGACGCCGCGCACGCCGGGAATGTCATCCGAGGTATCACCCACCAGGGCTTTGAGGTCGGCAACCAGCGCGGGCGGGACCCCCCAAGCCGCTTCGACTTCCGGCGGCCCCACCTCACGCACCTCGCTGAGGCCGCGGACGGGCATCACCAGCCGGACCGCGTCAGAGACCAGCTGGTAGAAGTCGCGGTCGCTGCTCACGATACGGACCGGCCGGCCCCGGCGCCGGGCGGTGAGCGTCGCGATGACGTCATCGGCTTCGTAGCCGTCAACCAGCAGCGCGCGGCCCCCCAGTCCTTCGATGAACCGCATCGCGTAGGGCATTTGGGCTTTGATCTCGTCGGGATGCTCGTAGTGGTTGATCTTATAATCGGGATCCCACGCGTGCTTGCGCAGGGGCGGGTCGGCGGTGAACGCGACCGCCAGGTGTGACAGCGCGGCGGTGCGGACGAGGGTGAACATCATGGTGGCAAAGCCGTGGAGGCCGTTGGTTGGAACCCCCGCCGGATTCGTGAAGTAAGGGATGGCATTGGCGGCGCGGTACAGCAGGCCGTCGCCGTCGACCAGGTAGATAGAGGGTTTGGGGCCTCGGGATTTGGGTCTCGTCACGTTCGTAGGAACGCGAGCAGGCGCTCGTTGACCCGGTCGGGCTGATCTTCCTCGATCCAGTGGCTGCACTTCGACGCTCCCGTCCTTACAGAGAAAAGCGGCGGGTCGTCGCGTCCCCCGCCGCTTCCCCGTCAATCTGATGTGGTTTCCCGGTTCCCTGTTCCCTGCTCCCGGTCTTACTTGGGTTCATTGGGCCACGGCCCGACGACGCAGGGTGCGGCCCACTCCATGCTGGTCAGCTCGCCGGGGTTCATCGTGTGCCCGGCGGCCACGCGCGTCACGCCGTTGCGGTCCTTCAGGGGACCGGTGAACGGGTCGAACGCGGGCTTGGCCTGACTCATCTGCGCGTGGCGCTTCATGATGAGATCGTACACGGAGATCTTGCCAAACTCCGACGTCGTCACCGTGACCGCCTTGAGCTTGTTGACGTACAATGGGTTGATCGCCATCCCCGGCTGGGCGCCCATTTCCACAGCCTTTTCGGCGAGCAGCCACCAGTAATCGACGTTCTGGAGATTCTTGGTGGTGTACGTTCCGTTGCGCACCTTGGTCAGGAAGTCGATGTAGATGCGGTCCCAGTGCACCAGCTCGCCGGAGACCACGTAGTTCGGCGCAAACTTGTACATCGGCGAGTAGTGGGAGAAGCTGGCCAGATTCTTCTTCGCGGCGACCTGGATCACGGTGGGCGAGTCCTCGGTGAACGCGAAGGCGTCCGCACCGGCCGCGATCAGCGCCTCGGTGGCTTCCTTGGCCGCGGGTGGGCTGAACCAGTTGTTGATCCACCGCACGTGCACGCGGGCCGTGGGGTTCACCGCGCATACCCCCAGGGCGAAGGCGTCGAGGTGGCGCTTCACCTCCGGAATCGGGAAGGCGCCGACGTAGGCGACCTTGTTGGTTTTGGTCAGGGCGCCCGCCGCCAGGCCGTTAAGGTAGTACACCTGGTAGAAGTCCGCCATGTAGGTCGCGCTGTTGGGCGCGCGCTTGAACCCGCTGGCGTGCGCGAAGATGACGTTGGGGTACTTCTTGGCCGCGCCGATCGTGGCGTCCATGAACCCGAAACTGGTGGTGAAGATGACCTGGTTCCCGGCACGGACAAGCTTGTCAATCGAGGGGCCGGCATTGCCTTCCGGCACCGACTCGATGTAGCTGGTTTCCAGATACGGCAGCGCCTTCATGGCCAGCAGGCGCGCCTCGTTGTGCGCGTGGGTCCACCCGTAGTCGCCGATCGGCCCCACATAGATAAACCCGGCCTTGAGCTTGGTCTGCGCGGCGCCCGTCGCCACGAGCAGCAGTACCAGACCGATCACCAGCAGTAGCCTGATCCCCCGCATCCTCGCCCCTCCTCGTATCCGACCTTTCCACTCCCTGGGACACCTAGAGTTACGGCCTGATCGCTTCCTCTTCCTTGTGGATTACCCGGGGATTACCGCTCCCCCCGTACAAAGGGGATGCCCAGTGCTTCGGGGGCGGCCCCGAACAGCCTGGTCGTCCGCCGGGCCGCCAGGGCCAACACGGCGATCGTGAACACGAACGGCAGCATCGTCAGGGGCTCCGGCGGGATCCAGGCCTGCAGGCGGAACGACAGGTGGAACAAGGCGCCGAAGAGGAACGCCGCGCCGATCGCTTTGAGCGGATCCCAGCCGGCGAAGATGGCCAGCGCGATGGCGATCCAGCCGGTGCCGGCGGTCATCCCCTCGGTCCACGACGGCCGGTAGGCCACCGAGAGAAAGCCGCCCGCCACCCCGGCCAGCAGACCCCCGAACACCACCGCGAGATAGCGGACGAGGACGACGTTGATGCCCATCGCGTCGGCGGCCGCCGGCAGTTCCCCGACCGAGCGGATCGCCAGGCCCCAGCGGGTTCGATAGAGCACGATCCACAGGACCCCCGCCAGAACGACGCCGACGGGGACGAGGGCGATCTCCGAGAGCGGATTCTCCAAAGGGATGCCTTCCCAGCCCCGGCCCAGCAGGCCGGCCAGGCCCAAGCCCAGCATCGAAAGGGCCAGCCCCGAAACGTACTGGTTCGCGCGCAGGCTGACCGAGACGAATGCGTGGAGCAGCGCAGCCGCGCCCCCTACGACCGCGGCCGCCACCAGGCCGAGGATGGGATTGCCTGAGGTGTAGGCCGTCGCGAACGCCACGAAGGCCCCGAGGATCATCATGCCTTCCACGCCCAGATTCACCACGCCCGAGCGCTCGGCATAAATCTCGCCCAGCGACGCCCACAACAGGGGGGTGCCGACCGCGGCGGCACGCACGATGGTGGTGAGAATCAGTTCGAGTTCCACCGCATCCGGTAGTACAGCAGCCGCTCGCTGCCGATCAGGCAGAACAGAATGAGGCCATTGAAGACGTCGGTGACACGGGCGGGCATCTGCAGGGTCGCCTTCATCACTTCGCCCGCGCTGTACACGATGCCCAGAAACACCGCCGTGAGGATGGCGGCCAGCGGGCTGCCGCGCGCCAGCCAGGCGACGATGATCGCCGCATAGCCGTAGCCCTGCGAGATCTGTCCGGGATCGAACAGCCGCCGGTGGATCCCGGCCACTTCACCAACCCCGGCGATCCCGGCCAGCCCGCCGGAAATCAACATCGCCACGACGATCGTCCGCAGGGGACTGATGCCCGCGTACCGGGCCGCTGTGGGATTCTGCCCCTGCACGCGGATCTCGAACCCCAACGTCGTTCGCGCCAGCATGAACGCCAGGACCGCCGCCGCCAGCACTCCCAACAGCAGTGTCGGCCAGTGGATCGGGGTCCCGGGAATCAGCGGCAGCACTGCGGCCCCGGAGAATTCGTCGGTGTACGGGAAGCCCCGCACGCTCGGTCCTTTCCAGGGGCCGTACACGAGCCACTGCACAGTGTAGATGGCGATGTAGTTCATCATCAACGTGGTGATGACTTCGTTGACGTTGAGCCGCAGCTTCATGAGTGTGGGCAGGAGACCCCACAGCGCGCCGGCGAGCGCGCCGGCCACAAACATCGCCGGGATCACCCACGCCCCGTGGATCGGGGAGAACAGCGCGACCCAGGTGGCGGCGATGGTGCCGGCCAGCAGCTGACCCTCTGCGCCGATGTTGTAGAACTGCGCCCGGAACGCCAGCACGAGTCCGACGCCGATGAGCATCAGCGGGATGCCGGGCCGGAAGATTTCCGGGAGGATCCGGGTGTCGCCCAACGTATCGCGCGCGATCGTCGCGTACGCCTCGAACGGGTTGAGCCCGTACCCCCAGAAGATGAGGCCCGCCAGCACCAGCGCGCCGGCGATCGCGAGCCCGGACACCAGTAGGACCCACGGCAGCGGCGGATCCGGGCGGCGTTCGATACGCAGCGATCCGAGCCGCCTCACGTCCGCTGCCCGGCCATCATCAGCCCGATGGTTTCCCGATTCACCGCGCCCGGCAGCGCGCTGCCCATATCCTGGCCGCCGAAGAGCACGACGATCCGGTCGGCCAGCGTGAGAATCTCTTCCAGGTCTTCCGAGACCAGCAGGACGCCCGCGCCCTCGTCCCGGCGGCGGACCAGCAGCGAGTGAATCTGCTGGGCTGCGCCGATGTCGAGTCCGTAGGTGGGATGCATCGCCACGATCACGGCCGGCTCGGTGGACAACTCCCGCGCCAGGATGAGTTTTTGGACATTGCCGCCCGACAGCAATCGCGCAGGCGACGCCGGGCCGGGGGTGGCGATGCCGTATTCGGCAATCTGCCGCGCCGCAAACCGCTCGATCGCCGCAGCGTCCAGCAGCGGGCCGCGGGCGAACGGCGGATAGCGGTAGCGGTTGAGGACCAGGTTTTCCGCCACGGTCATCTGCGGCACGATGCCCATGGCGATCCGTTCTTCCGGGACGTGCGCAACGCCGGCTCCATGGATGGCCCGGGACGACCAGTTGGTCACCTCGCGGCCGAGCACGCGCACCCTGCCGCGTTCGACCGCGCGCAGGCCCGTCAACGCCTCGACCAGTTCGCTCTGCCCGTTGCCGGCCACGCCGGCGACGCCCAGGATCTCACCGCGCCGCAGGGACAACGACAGCCCGCGCACGGCGGGAAGATCCCGGTTGCTGCGGACCCACAGGTCATCCACGCTCAACGCAACGTCGTCGCCGATCGGGGTGCGCGCGGGCAGGGTGTAGTCCACGTCGCGTCCGACCATCATCTGCGCCAGCCGCCCACGGCTGGCCTCCGCGAGTTGGAGTGTGCCGACGACCTGTCCTTTCCGCAGAACGGTCACGCGATCGGCCACCGCGAAGACCTCGTCGAGTTTGTGCGTGATGAAGATGACGGCGTGGCCTTCGGTTTTCATCCGCTGCAGCACTGCAAACAACTGCTCGGCTTCCTGGGGGGTAAGCACGCTGGTCGGCTCGTCGAGGATCAGCAGCCGGGCGCCGCGCAGGAGCGCCTTGAGGATTTCTACCCGCTGCTGCTCGCTGACCGACAGCTGCCAGACGCGCGCCCGCGGATCCACCCGCAGGCCGTACCGGTCGCCGAAGTCGCGGATCTGTTGTTCGATGGGAGGGAGTGGTGCCAGGAATCTCGTCCCACTCAGCCCGAGGGCGACGTTCTCGGCGACCGTGTGCCGGCGGATCAGAAGAAAGTGCTGGGGGACCATGCCGATGCCCAGGGCAATGGCGTCCCTGGGCGACGTGATCCGCGCCGGGCGCCCGTCGATCTCGATCTCCCCGCTGTCGGGCTGGTAGATGCCATAGAGGATGTGCATGAGCGTGGTCTTGCCGGCGCCGTTTTCTCCCAGCAGGGCGTGCACCTCGCCCGCGCGCACCTCGAGGCTGACGTGGTCGTTGGCGCGCACGCCGGGGAACGCCTTGCTGATGTCGCGGACGGTCAAGCGGGAGGGAGGGGCGGGCGCAGGATTATGGCCGGGATGCATACGGGTCGGTTCGCCCGGCTCCGAATGGGTCCTGCCGGAAGGTTCCCCGGGCGCGGGCGCGTAGACTCCCGGATGACGGATCGAGGAGGCTGCATCATCATGCCGGCTCAGTTGAGGCGCTACACGATCAACCGCGGCAAGCTTGGAGAATTCGTGGCCGCCTGGAAGAACGGCGTCTACCCGCTGCGCACGAAGATGGGGTACCGCATCCAGGCATGGACGATCAAAGACCGCAATGAGTTCGTCTGGATCCTCGGCTACGATGGCCCCGACGAGTGGGAGGTCAAGGAGCGCGCCTATTACGGCTCCCCGGAGCGGGCGGCGTTGAACCCGGACCCGGCCCAGTTCATCGCCCGGGCCGAGTCCTGGTTCCTGGAACCTATTGTTCGTGAATCGTGATTCGTGAATCGCGAATCGCTGGGCCGGGGACCTCGGTCTGACGATTCACGATTCACTATTCACGAGTCACAAGGGTTAGCGGTACTGGTTGTAGAGCGGAACGACCGCCTCGTCGGAGATCCGCAGCAGCTCGTTCACGACGACCTGAAACGGCGCAAAGCCGACGCCGGCTTCGGTCGTGAACACGTACTTGAAGCCGATGTCCCCTTCTTCGTCGAGGAAGTACGCGCCGAACGCCCGCTCGTTCTTCTGCAGCATCGCCTTCATGAGCCCGTTCGGGTTGCTGGAACGGGAGAGGCTGAGGTACTTGTCGTTCACGATCACGTAGGCGCGCAGACGGATCTCGTCATTCTTCGCGTCGTTGTAGATGTACACTTCCACGACGTCGGCGTTCTTGAGGCCTTTGTTCTTGGTCACCAGGAACTCGTTGGGATCCTTGGTGTTCTTCCACGACACGCCCATCCGGTTCAGGAAACTGGCGATGACGCTGTTGGCCATCGCGGCGTCCACCGCGGGCGCAGTCGTCACCACGGGCAGGGCCATCATCGCGACGGCTACGACGCCGACGATGAACAGCGATAAAGCTCGCATGATTGTTCTCCCTCGCCTTCCTCAGAAGATGGCTGGTGCTTCGCGCCGCGCGGCGGGAATCCTCTCCGGGTGCGCAGAACGAAGAGAGCATGGCCAAGGCCACGTTGCGCATCGAATACTGCGTGCAGTGAAACTACCTGGATAAAGCCGTCCGTGTGGCGGAAGAAATCCTGACAGAGCACGCCGGCCGCATCGAGGGCATCACATTGGTGCCGTCGGCCGGAGGTCGGTTCGTGGTCACCGTCGGGGAGACCGAGGTATTCAACAAGCGGCAGACCGGGCGGTTCCCCGAGCCAGGTGAGGCCGGCCGGCTGGTGAAGGAGGCATTCGCATAGCCATGGCCCACGATGAGGCGCTCAGAGCGAATTGGGCGGCGCTGCTGCCGAAGGTCAAGGACCGCTGGCCCAAAGTGACCGATCAGGAATGGCACGAGATTGACGGGGACCTGGAGTTGCTGCTGAAGAAGGTCGGGGAGCGCTACCCCGCGCTGTCCCGCACCGAGATCCTCAGCGACCTGACCCCGCTGCTCGAGCGGCCGGAGGTTGTCGAGGAGTAGCTATCCTGCTTTTGCCGGCCGCAGCCGCTGAACGGCGTGCGGGATGACGATCCGCAGCAGGTAGTCGGGGAAGGCGCCGGCGATCCGGCCGGCGGTGTCCTCGTCCGAGGTACCCTCGGCGTCGGCGGCCGCGACGATTTCCGCCGTCCGGTCTAGATACTCCGTTTGCCGGTCCAGCAGTTCCGATCCGCCGGTGGCTCCATGTCCGGGGATGAAGACCTCGGCGTCCAGCGAGCGCAGTGCACGCAGCCCCTGACGGACCCCCTCGGGTGAAGCGTCCTCGAAGTTGTAATGGTACTCGTGGAAGATGAGATCGCCGCAGATCGCCACGCCCATGTCCGGGAGGAACACGAACGCGTCGCCGGGGGTATGAGCCCACGCCGGGTGCCAGATCTCGATCTCGCTCTCGTCCAGATGCAGGACTATCCCTTCATCGAACGTGATCTCGGGCAGCGAGGACGCGGCGTCGGCGAACAGCGTCCGCAGCGCCGGATTCGCCCGGCGTTCCTCGATGAGTCCCTGATGTTCGGCGGCCATGCGCTCGCGGCACAACCGGTGGGAGACCAGGACCGCGCCCTGGCCCGCAAAATACGCCGCGCCCAGCGCGTGGTCGGTGTGGTGGTGGGTGAGGATGACGAAGCGCACCGGGGCGGGCGTCTTCTCCCGCAGCGCCCGCTCGACCTGGACAGCGTGCGCGGGCGCAATGAGCGGGTCGACGAGGACGATGGCATCGTTGCCGATGATCCCCACGCAGTTCGCGCCGTAGCTCGAACTGATCTCGTCGCCACCGAGCGTCCAGACGTACAGGCGATCGTTGATCTGTGTTTCTGTCAGCGGTGCGTCCATGGCCGACTTCTAGTGTAACGGAAGGCGCGTCGGCCGTGGAGGCGAATACCAGGCGCAGGCCCGATCTGAGGAGGAATTGATCAATGCGCCGGGTGCTGTCCATCTTTGTTGCGATTGTGCTGCTGGTCCTGGCGACGGTGGCGCCTGTCCTGCCGAAGGAACCCGTCCTCACGATCCTGCACTTCAACGACGACTACCAACTGACCGCGGTCGATAACGGCGCCGCCGGCGGGCTCGATCGCCTGGCGGCGCTGGTGAAGCAGTACCGGGCGAGCGAGCCGTGCTCGCTGGTGCTGTTTGCCGGCGACCTCATCTCCCCGTCGGTCGAGTCGTCGGTCTTCAAAGGGGCGCAGCTGATCGACGGGCTGAACCTCCTGGGGGTCGACGCGGCGGTCTTCGGCAACCATGAATTCGACTACGGGCCGGCGGACTTGCAGAAACGCGTCGCCGAATCGCGCTTCCCCTGGGTCGCGACCAACGTGATGAATCCACCCGGCGCACGGCTGTTTCCGGGTGCCCGGCTGTACGTCATCAAAAACGTCTGCGGCGTCAACGTCGGCATCTTCGGATTGCTCACGCCCGCGACGGCGTCATCCTCCTCTCCCGGGGCGGTCTGGTTTGGCGATCCAACCAAGGTCGCGTCCGTCATCGTCCCGATCCTGCGCCGCAATGGCGCCCAGCGCATCATCGCGTTGACCCACCTGACAGTGGAAGAGGACGCCGCGATGCTTGCCGCCGCGCCCGGTGTGGATCTCGTCATCGGGGGCCACGAACACGTCCCGCTGACCTTCCGCGTCGGCGCGCGGCTCATCGCGAAGGCCGGCGTGGATGCGCGGTGGCTGGGGGTCACGCGCGTGCCGCTGCAGGGTCCGCCGGCGGCCACCCACGAGCTCATCCCCATCACGAACCGCACGCCGTCGGATGCGGCGATGGCGGCGTTGATCAAGCGATACAC